>JAJZHS010000141.1 GCA_021798395.1 Pseudomonadota bacterium | reverse complement strand
GCCGGCGGCGGCGTCGGCGCGCACGCGCGCAGGCCGTCGAACAGAACCGGGCTGGCGACCATCGGCGGCTCGCCGGCCACGCGCAGGCCGCGCGCGGCGACTTGCGGGTGCGCCATCACCGCGGCCACGTCGAGGATCGGCGCGCACGGCACGCCGGCGGCGTCGAGGGCGTCGATCCAGTCCGCGGTGTCGCGCGCGAGCAGCCACTGCGCGATCTGTCCGACCAGTTCGGCGCGGTGCGCGACGCGCGCCGGGTTGGTCGCGAAGCGCGCCTCCAGCGCCACCTCCGCGCGGCCGGCGACGGCGCACAGGCGCGCGAACTGGCCGTCGTTGCCGACCGCCAGCACCATGTGGCCGTCGCGGGTCGCGAAAACCTGGTACGGCACGATGTTCGGGTGCGCGTTGCCCAGGCGCCGCGGCGTGACTCCGCCGACCAGCTGGTTGGCGCCCTGGTTGGCCAGCATCGCCACCTGCACGTCGAACAGCGCCATGTCGATGACGCGGCCGCGGCCGCTGCGCCCGCGCTCGTGCAGGGCGGCCAGGATGGCGCTGCACGCCCACACTCCGGTCATCAGGTCGGTGACCGCGACGCCGACCTTCTGCGGCTGGCCGTCGGGCTCGCCGGTCAGGCTCATCAGCCCGCCCTCGGCCTGGATGGCGAAGTCGTAGCCGGCCTTGTGCGCCAGCGGTCCGGTCTGGCCGTAGCCGGTCACCGAGCAGTAGACCAGCCGCGGGTTCAGCGCGCACAGGCTGGCCGCGTCGAGTCCGTACCTGGTCAGCTGGCCGACCTTGTAGTTCTCGATCAGCACGTCGGCGCCGGCGGCCAGCGCGCGCACCCGCTCGGGCTGCGCGGCGATGTCGATCGCCACCGAGCGCTTGCCGCGGTTGGCGCACAGGTAGTACGCGGCCACGCGCGCGTCGGCCTCGCCCCACCACGGCGGGCCCCAACTGCGGGTGTCGTCGCCGCTTCCCGGGCGCTCGACCTTGAGCACGTCGGCGCCGTAGTCGGCCAGCATCTGGCCGGCCCACGGCCCGGCCAGCACCCGCGACAGGTCGAGCACCCGCACGCCGGCCAGCGGCCGCGGCGGTTCGCCCGCGGCGGGCTGCGGGCCGCCGCCGGGAACGCCTGCGGAGCGGTCGGTGCTCACTGGAAGGCCTGGATGCCGGTGATCGCGCGCCCGAGGATCAGGGCGTGGATGTCGTGGGTGCCTTCGTAGGTGTTGACCACCTCGAGGTTGACCAGGTGCCGGGCGACGCCGAACTCGTCGCTGATTCCGTTGCCGCCGAGCATGTCGCGCGCGGCGCGCGCGATGTCCAGCGCCTTGCCGCAGCTGTTGCGCTTGACGATCGAGGTCAGTTCGACCGGCGCGCCGCCTTCGTCCTTCAACCGACCCAGCCGCAGGCAGGCCTGCAGGCCGAGCGCGATCTCGGTCAGCATGTCGGCGAGCTTTTTCTGGATCAGCTGGTTGGCCGCCAGCGGACGGCCGAACTGAACCCGGTCGAGCACGTACTGGCGGGCGCGCGCGAAACAGTCCTCGGCCGCGCCCAGCGCGCCCCAGGCGATGCCGTAGCGCGCCGAGTTCAGGCAGGTGAACGGCCCCTTCAGTCCGCGCACCTCGGCGAAGGCGTTGGCGTCGGGGCAGAACACCTCGTCCATCACGATCTCGCCGGTGATCGACGCGCGCAGCCCGACCTTGCCGTGGATCGCCGGCGCGCTCAGGCCCTTCCAGCCCTTTTCCAGCACGAAGCCGCGAATGTGGTCGTCGTCGTCCTTCGCCCAGACCACGAACACGTCGGCGATCGGGCTGTTGGTGATCCACATCTTGGCGCCGCTGAGCGACCAGCCGCCGGGGACCTTGCGCGCGCGGGTGCGCATGCCGCCGGGGTCCGAGCCGTGGTTCGGCTCGGTCAGGCCGAAGCAGCCGATGGCCTCGCCGCGCGCCAGCCGCGGCAGGTAGCGCTGCTTGAGTTCCTCGGAGCCGAACGTCTCGATCGGCACCATGACCAGCGAACTCTGCACGCTCATCATCGAGCGGAAGCCGCTGTCGACGCGCTCGACCTCGCGCGCCACCAGCCCGTAGCAGACGGAGTTCAGCCCGGCGCCGCCGTACTGCGGCGACACCGTGGGCCCGAGCAGGCCGAGCTCGCCCATTTCGCGGAAGATCGCCGGATCGGTGTGCTCGTTGCGGAACGCGTGCTGCGCCCGCGGCAGCAGCCGTTCCTGGCAATAGGCGTGCGCCGCGTCGCGCACCTGGCGCTCGTCGTCGGTCAGCTGCCGGTCGAGCGCGAACGGGTCCTGCCACATGAACGGCATGGTTGTTTTCATGCGTTATCCTCACAAAGCGTTCGTCGTGAGCGAAGCCTAAAGGGCGAGTGCCCGCGCTGCAAACGAATTTTCCGCAGGTAATCATGCGCCAAGCGAATATCTGGAAGACGCGATGCGGCTGCCGTCGCTGCACGCGCTGAACTGCTTCGTCGCCGCTGCGCGCCACGGCAGCTTCACCCGCGCGGCGCAGGAACTGGCGCTCAGCCAGGGCGCCGTATCGCGCCAGGTCGCCGCGCTGGAGGAGCAACTCGGGGTCGCGCTGTTCCGCCGCACCCGCCACGGCATGGAGCTGACCACGGCCGGCGCGCAGTACGCGACGCAGGTCGCGCGCGGCCTCGACGCGCTGGCGCGCGACACCGTCGACCTGGTCGGTCGCCAGGGGCGCGGCCAGCGGCTGTCGCTGGCCGCGGTGCCGACTTTCGCCACCCGCTGGCTGATTCCGCGGCTGCCGGCGCTGCAGCGCGAGAGCCCGCAACTGCAGATCGACATCGAGGTGCGCACGCGGCCGTTCGTGTTCGCCGACAGCGGCTTCGACGCCGCGCTGTTCGCCGGCACGCCGCAGCAGCTGCGGCGCTGGGCCGGCACCCGCGCGCAGCTGCTGCTGCACGAGCAGGTGCTTCCGGTGTGCAGCCCGGCGCTGCTCGGCGGGCGCGGCGCGTTGGCGCCGGACGAGATTTCCGTCATGCCGCTGCTGCAGCAGTCGACGCGGCCCGACGCCTGGCAGCAGTGGTTCGCCGCGCACGGCGTGGTTCCTCCGGCGGCGGCTGCCGGGCCGCGCTACGAGCTGTTCTCGCTGCAGGCCGCGGCCGCGGTGCACGGTCTGGGCGTGGCGCTGCTGCCGACGCTGCTGATCGCCGACGAGCTGGCCGCGCGGCAGCTGGTCATCGCCTGCCCGCGGCCGCTGCGCGGACAGCGCGCGTACTACCTGGTGCGACCCGACGACGTCGACGACCCGGTGCTCGACGTCTTCGCCGACTGGCTGCGGCGCACCGCAGCGGCCTGAGCGCAGGCGCAGCGGTGCCGCAACCGGCTCCGTGCGCCGTCGCGACCGGATCCGTGCGCGGCGCGCCAAGTGGCTCCATCGCGTCGCGACGGCCGCCCTAGCATAGGCCCCGCCCCCAGGTGTCCATCCACCACCCCGGTGGCAAGACCAAGAAAACAACCGTTCCGAGGAGACTGCCGAGATGGTGCACCATTCTTCGACCCGGCTGCGACGCAACGCGCTGGGCCTGCCGCAAATCGTCGCATCGACGCTGGCCAACATCGCGCCGGCGATGAGCTTTTATTTCGGTTTCGCCACCATCGTGCAGGGCGCCGGAGTGGCCGCGCCGCTGACCATCGCGGTGGCCATGGTCGCGATCCTGTTCCTGGCCAGCACGGTGGCCGAGTTCTCGCGCTTCCATCCCAGCGCCGGTTCGTTCGTCACCTTCATCGGCCGCGCCTTCGGCCCGTCGGCCGCCGCGACGACGTCGATCTTCGTCGTCGTCGGCTACGTCGTCGCCGCGTCGGCGGTGGTCGTCATCTCGGGCGGCTGGGCGCACGACACGCTCAAAGTCTTCCTCGGCGTTTCGGTGCCGTGGCAGATCATCAGTGCGGCAGTGGCGATCATCGTCGGCGTGTTGGTGTCGCGCGGCATCAGCCTGTCGACTCGCTGGGCCGGCATTTTCTTCGTCTTCGAACTGGTGCTGCTGCTGGTCGGCGCGGTCGCGATGCTGATCGCCCACCACGGCGCGATCAGCCTGGCGTCGCTGAACCCGGCCAACCTTTCCGGCGGCCTCAAGGGAATCGGCCTGGGCTTCCCGCTGGCGATCTACCTGTTCATCGGCTGGGAGAACTCGGCCACGCTGGCCGAGGAAACCGCCAACCCGCGGCGCAACGTTCCCCGCGCGCTGATGCTCGGCACCCTGGCCATCGGCGTGCTCTACATCTTCCTCGCCGTGGCCACCGAGATCGGGTTCGGCAACGACGCCAAGGCCGTCGGCGAGGCGACGATTCCCTACGTCGATGCGCTGAAGGCCAGCGCGGCCGGGCTGCTGTTCATCGCTTACCTGGCCGGCCTGACGAGCATTTTCTCGTCGCTGATCGGTCTGACCAATTCGCAGGCGCGGATTCTGTTCAACTCGGGCCGCGAGGGCCTGCTGCCGGCGTTCTTCGGCAAGATCCATCCCGAGCACGGCACCCCGCACGTGTCGCTGTGGGCGTTCATCGGCGTGGCGCTGACCATCGTGCTGGCGTTCGGACGCAACATCGCGCCGGTGGCCCTTTTCGGCGACGTCGGGACCCTGGGCACCATCCCGGTCATCGTCACCTATCTGGTGACCAACCTGGCGTTGCCGGTGTACGTGCTCAAGCACGCCCGCGGCGAGTTCCGCGTCGTGCGCCACTTGATCCTGCCGCTGCTCGGCGCGGTCATGCTGGTGCTGCCGCTGTGGGGCCTGATCGAGCCGGGTCAGCCGGCGCCGTTCAACGTGTTTCCGTACGCGGCCGGCGCGCTGCTGCTCGGCTCGGCGCTGTACGGCGTGCTGCTGGCGCGGAGCTCGCCCGAGCTGACGGCGCGCATCGGCAGCTTCGTTGCCGACGCGGATTGAGGCTCACGTTTTCTCTGGAGGTTTCATGCAACACTCAGCAAACGAAAATCTGGTCAACCGCCGCATCGCGGCGACACCGCGAGGCGTCGGCGTGATGGCCGACTTCTTCGCCGCGCGCGCCGAAGGCGCCGAGCTGTGGGACGTCGAGGGCCGCCGTTTCATCGATTTCGCCGGCGGCATCGCGGTGCTCAACGTCGGTCACCGCCATCCGCGCGTGGTCGCCGCGATCGAGCAGCAGCTGAAGTGCTTCACCCACACCTGCTACCAGGTCGTGCCGTACGAGGGCTACGTCGCGCTGGCCGAGAAGCTCAACGCGGTGACCCCAGGCGACCATCCGAAGAAGACCGCGCTCTACTCGACCGGCGCCGAGGCGGTCGAGAACGCGGTCAAGATCGCGCGTGCGCACACCCGCCGCGGCGGCGTCATCGCGTTCGGCGGCGGCTTCCACGGCCGCAGCCTGTTCGCGGTGTCGCTGACCGGCAAGGTGCAGCCGTACAAGGCCGGTTTCGGCCCGTTCCCGCCGGAGATCTACCACGCTCCGTTCCCGTGCGAGCGCAGCGCGCTGGCCGACACGCAGAAAGCCATCGAACAGCTGTTCAAGGCCGACATCGAGGCGTCGCGGGTGGCCGCGATCATCTATGAACCGGTGCAGGGCGAGGGCGGTTTCAACGTCATCCAGGCCGCCGCGGTCAAGTGGCTGCGCGAACTGTGCGACGCGCACGGCATCGTGCTGATCGCCGACGAGGTGCAGACCGGCTTCGGCCGCACCGGCCGCATGTTCGCCAGCGAGCACTTCTTCGAGCGCGTCGGCGTGCTGCCCGACTTGATGACCATCGCCAAGTCGCTCGGCGCGGGCATGCCGCTGTCGGCGGTCTGCGGCCGCGCCGAGATCATGGACGCGCCGGCGCCCGGCGGGCTCGGAGGCACCTACGCCGGCAACCCGCTGGCGGTGGCCGCGGCCCACGCGGTGATCGACGTCATGCGCGACGAGCAGTTGCCCGAGCGCGGCGCGCGGCTGGGCCAGCAACTGAAGGATCGGGTGCAGTCGCTTCGCGCGCAGCTGCCGCGCATCGCCGACGTGCGCGGCCTCGGGGCGATGGTCGCGGTCGAGCTGGCCGACCCGGCCACCGGCGCGCCGGACGCCGAATACACCAAACGGGTGCAGGCGCAGGCGCTGTCGCGCGGCCTGATCCTGCTGAGCTGCGGCGTCTACGGCAATGTGCTGCGCTTCCTGTTCCCGCTGACGATTCCCGACGCGGTGTTCGCCGAGGGGCTCGACATCCTGCAGGCGTCGCTGCTGGCTGCGGCGGCCTGAAGCCTGGAGCGCGCCGGCGCACAATAGGCGCTGGCGCGGTCGCTGCCGCGGGCGGTCTTGCGGAGGCGGTTCGATGAGACGCAACGAAATGGTGTGCGAGCTGATCGCGCTGGAATTCGGCGCCGGCTCGAAATCGGACCTGCTGCACAAGCGTCTGTACGCAGCGATCCGCCGCGCCATCATCGGCGGGCGCCTGCCGGTCGGCGCGGCGCTGCCGGGAACGCGCGTGCTGGCCGACGAGCTCGGGCTGGGGCGCAACACCGTTGCGCGCGCCTATGAGCGGCTGCTCGCCGAAGGCTACACCGAGTCCGGCGCCGCCGGACGCGCCAGTTTCGTCGGCGGCGCGGCGCAGGCGCTGCGTCCGAGCGCCCGCCCGGCGCGCGGCAGCGCCGGCTTGTCGCTGCGCGCGCGCGAACTGCTCGACAACGCCGGCGCGTCGCCGATC
>JAJZHS010000140.1 GCA_021798395.1 Pseudomonadota bacterium | reverse complement strand
CAGGCGCGCGCGGGCGTCGAACCAGCCGATGTCCAGGTCGGTCAGCAGCAGGTTGTGGATCGACACGTCGGCCGTCACCGGCAGGCCCTCGGCCTTGGCCTGGCGCAGGAGCGCGACCCCGGCGGCGCTCGACAGCTTGCTCAGGTGCACCGCGCAGCCGCTGGCGCGGACCAGCTCGAAAATGGTCTGCAGCGCGATGGTCTCGGCGCTCGTCGGCACGCCGGCCAGCCCCAGGCGCTGGGCGTAGGCGCCGCTGGCGGCGACGCCGCGCCCCAGGTGGGCGTCGAGCGGGCGCAGCCAGACCTTGTAGCGGTACGTGCTGGCGTACTGCAGCGCGCGCGCCAGCAACTGGGTATCGGCCACCGGGCGGTCGGCCTGCGACAGCCCGATGCAGCTGGCCTTGACCAGTGCGGCCATTTCGGCCAGGCGCTCGCCGTGCAACCCGACGCTGAGCGCGCCCAGCGGGTAGACCCGCGCGCGCTTGATGCGGCGGGCACGCCAGCGCAGCATCTCGACCAGGCTCGGTTCGTCGAGCACCGGGTCGGTGTCGGGCGGGCAGACCACCCGGGTGACGCCGCCGGCGGCCGCTGCGGCCAGCTCGGCGTCGAGCAGCCCGGCGGCTTCGCCGCCGGGCTCGCCCAGCCGCGCGCACAGGTCGATCAGGCCCGGCATGACCAGGCAGCCTTGGGCGTCGAGCACCAGGTCGGGGTGAAAGCCGTCGGGCGCATGGCCGACGGCGACGATCGATTCGCCGGCGATGGCCACGTCGCCCGGCTGCTCGGTGCCGGTGCCCGGGTCGACCAGGGTGCCGCCGCGCACGAGGATGGAATGGGGCTCGATCATGGTCAGGCTGCGGTATGGGCGACGATGGACAACACCGCCATGCGCACGGCGATGCCGAAGCGCACCTGCGGCAGGATCACGCTGCTGGGGCCGTCGGCGACGCTGGAGTCGATTTCGACGCCGCGGTTGATCGGCCCCGGATGCATGACGATGGCGTCGGGTCGGGCAAGCGCCAGGCGCTCGGGAGTCAGCCCGTACATCATGTGGAATTCGCTCGCCGAAGGCAGCAGCCCGCCCGACATGCGCTCGTTCTGCAGCCGCAGCATCATCACCACGTCGACGTCGCGCAGGCCTTCGGCGATGTCGTGGCAGACGCGCACGCCCATGGCGCGCAGGTCTCCCGGCACCAGCGTCTTCGGCCCGACGACGCGCACCTCGGGAACGCCCAGGGTGGTCAGCGCGTGGATGTCCGAGCGCGCCACCCGCGAGTGCACGATGTCGCCGACGATGGCCACGCGCAGCGCGCTGAAGTCGCGCTTGTAGTGGCGGATGGTCATCATGTCGAGCAGGCCCTGCGTCGGGTGGGCATGGCGCCCGTCGCCGGCGTTGACCACGTGCACGTGGTCGGGGCTGTGCTGCGCGATGAGGAACGGCGCGCCGCTCTCGCTGTGGCGCACGACGAAGATGTCGGCGTCCATCGCCTCCAGGTTGGCGATGGTGTCGACCAGGGTCTCGCCCTTGGCCGTGCTCGAGCGCTGGATATCGAGGTTGAAGATGTCGGCCGACAGCCGCTTGGCGGCGATCTCGAAGGTCGTGCGGGTTCGCGTCGAGTTCTCGAAGAACAGGTTGAACACGCTTTTGCCGCGCAGCAGCGGAACTTTCTTGACTTCGCGGTCGCCGAAACTCATGAAGCCCTGCGCCGTGTCCATGATGTGCAGCAGCACGTCGCGCGGCAGGCCCTCGACGGTCAGCAGGTGGCGCAGTTCGCCGTGGCGGTTGAGTTGCGGGTGCTTGCTCATCGGAATTCGGACTCGAGGAATTCGAAGCGCATCGGGTCGCCGTCGGCGCGGCGCAGCTCGAGCATGCGCCCGGCGGCCAGTCCGATGCGGCCGGCGCACAGCGTCGGGCAGATCGGCAGCTCGCGACCGCCGCGGTCGACCAGCACGGCCAGGTCGATGCGCGCCGGGCGGCCGAAGTCGTACAGCTCGTTGATCGCCGCGCGCGTCGTGCGCCCGGTGTAGAGCACGTCGTCGACGAGCACGATGGCGCGGCCGTTGACGTCGAACGGCAGCGCGGTGCGGTTGCCGTTGGGGTGCATGCCGCGGGTGGCCAGATCGTCGCGGTGGTAGGTTGACGAGACCACGCCCAGCGGAGTGTCCAGCGCAAGCTCGGCGTGCAGCCGCTCGGCCAGCCAGGCACCGCCCGAATACACGCCGACCAGGGTCGGCGCGTGCGGCTGCGCGGCCAGCCAGTCCCTGAGCTGTGCGACGAGCAGCGCGTACAGCGCTTCGGCGTCCGGGGGGGAGATCATGTTCATGCGTTCGATTGCAGGTATTGTTCCAGAATCAGGCGCGCCGCCTCGGCGTCGACGTCTTCGGCGCCGGCGTCTTCGGCCGCGCGCGACGTGTAGCGCTCGTCGACCATCGCCACAGGAAGGCCGAAGCGGCCGTGCAGCTGGTTGGCGAAGCGCCTGGCCTGGGTCGTGCGCAGCTGCGCGCCACCGTCGCGTGCCAGCGGAAGGCCGACGACCAGCTGGGACGGCTGCCAGTGCGCGAGCAGCGCGGCGATCGACGCGAAACGCGCGTCGCGGCGCACGGCGTCGACACTGCACAGCGCCTGCGCGCTGGCGGTGACGGTATTGCCCACGGCCACGCCGATGCGGTGGCTGCCGTAGTCGAACCCCATCACGATTGCGGCCACCGCGGGTGCACGGGGCTGCTCAGGCATGGCCGGGCGTTTGCGACAGGCTCAGCGACGAGATCCCGATCAAGGCCATCGCCGCGTCCATGCGCCGTTCGACCGGGGTGTCGAACACGATCGTTGCATCGGCCTCGACCGTCAGCCAGCCGTTGTGCGCGACCTCGTCCTCGAGTTGGCCCGCGCTCCAGCCCGCGTAGCCCAGCGCGACGAAAAAGCGCCGCGGCCCGCCATCTCCGGCAATGCGTTCGAGCACGTCCTTCGACGTGGTCATCTGCAGGCCAGCGGCCACATGCAGCGTCGACGCGTAGTCGTGTCCGTCGCTGTCGTGCAGCACGAAGCCGCGCTCGGTCTGCACCGGGCCGCCGTAGTACACCGGAATCTGCGCCAGTTCGGCGCGCAGCAACGGCAGTTCGATGCGCGCGAACAGGTCGCCGAGCACGATGTCGGTCGGCCGGTTGATGACCAGCCCGAGCGCGCCGCGGGGCGAGTGTTCGCAGACGTAGATGACGCTGGAGGCGAAAGCCGATTCGGCCAGGCCCGGCATCGCGATCAGGAACTGGTTGCTCAGGTTGGATACGTCGGCGGGACGGTTCATGACGCGATATTATCGCCGCGCATTCGTTGCACCGAGCATGATGCCCTCCGCCTCGAACGCCGCTCCCCGCCTGGCGCTGGTCTGGCTGCGCCGCGACCTGCGCCTGCACGACCATGCTGCGCTGCGCCACGCGCTGCGCAGCGGCGCGCGGGTGGCGCTCGTGTTCGTATTCGACACCGACATCCTGCAGCCGCTGCTGCGCGCCGGGGCGCGCGCCGACCGGCGCGTCGCGTTCATCCGCGCTGCGCTGGACGACATCGACGCGCGGCTGCGCGGCTTCGGCGGCGCGTTGCACGTGGTGCACGGCAGGCCCGCCGAGCGGATACCCGAGCTCGCGGTGCGGCTCGGCGCCGAGGCCGTCTATGCGAACCGCGACTACGAACCGCAGGCGCTGCGCCGCGACGCCGAGGTGCAGGCGCGATTGGCCGCGTGCCGCATCGCACTGCACACCTTCGACGACCATGTCGTGGTCGCGCCGCAGGCGCTGCGCGCGGGGCGCGCCTACGCGGTCTACACGCCGTACCGCAAGGCCTGGGAAGCGCATCTGCAGCGGCACCCGGAGTTGTTGGCGCCCTACGACTGCGACGCGCTGCCGCAGCAGTGCGCCGACGGCGCCGGAGTCCCGCCGCCGCCGTCGCTGGACGAACTCGGTTTCGATGCGCGGGCGCTGCCTCCGACCGCGCTGGGATGCGGCAGCGCCGGCGCGCGCGCCTTGCTCGATGCTTTCGTGCCGCGGATGGCGGCCTACGCGCAGGCACGCGATTTTCCCGGGCGCCGCGGAACCAGCTATCTGTCGACGCATTTGCGCTTCGGCACGCTGAGCGTGCGCGATGCGGTCGCCGTGGCCTGGGCGCGGCGCACCGAACCCGGCGCCGCGGCCTGGCTCGGCGAACTCGCCTGGCGCGAGTTCTACGCCCAGATCCTGTTCCACCACCCGTGGGTGGTCGAGCGCGCGTTCAGGCCGGGCTACGACGCCATCGTCTGGGACGACGCGCCGGACCTGTTCGACGCCTGGTGCGCCGGGCGCACCGGCTATCCGCTGGTCGACGCGGCGATGCGCCAGCTTGCCGCGACCGGGTACATGCACAACCGCATGCGCATGGTCACGGCCAGTTTCCTGTGCAAGGACCTGGGCCTGGACTGGCGCCTGGGCGAGGCGCATTTCGCGCGCGCGCTCAACGACTTCGATCTGGCGTCGAACAACGGCGGCTGGCAGTGGGCGGCGTCGTGCGGCTGCGACGCGCAGCCGTGGTTCCGCGTGTTCAACCCGGTGGCGCAGAGTCGGCGCTTCGACCCCGACGGCCGCTACATCCGCCGCTACGTGCCCGAGCTGGCCGCGCTTGCGGACGCGGACCTGCACGCCCCGTGGCAGGCCGGCGCCGAGTTGCTGCTGCGCTCCGGAGTGCGCCTGGGGCGCGACTATCCGCTCCCGGTGGTCGACCACGCGCAGGCCCGCGCGCGCACCTTGCGGCGCTACGCAGCGCTCAAGGAGGCGTCCGCGGCGACCCCGGCCGACTAGGCGCGCGCGGCTTCGCGCATGTAGCGGTTGATCAGCGCGAGCAGTTCGTCTTCGGAATACGGCTTGCCCAGGTAATGGTCGACGCCGAGTTCCTCGGCGTAGTTGCGGTGCTTGTCGGCGATGCGCGAGGTGATCATGATCACCGGCAGGTGCCGCGTGCGCTCGTCGGCGCGGATGTTGCGCGTCAGATCGAAACCGTCCATGCGCGGCATCTCGATGTCGGTCAGCACCACGTCGGGCAGGCTGCCCTGCAATTGTTCGAGCGCGTCGAGGCCGTCCTTGGCCAGCATCACGTTGTAGCCGTTGCGGCTCAGGAAGCGCTGGGTGACGCGGCGCACGGTGATCGAGTCGTCGACCACCAGCACGGTGTTGGCCGGCACCGCAACGAGGTCGTCGGGCAATTCGGGCAACGTGGCCGCCGCGCGCGCGCCGACGCCGCGGGCCTCGTCCATCAGCCGCGCAGCCTGCGCGCCGTGCACCGCGGCCAGACCCACCGGGTTGTAGATCAGCACCACGGCCCCGTCGGGCAGCAGCGAAATTCCGGCCAGTCCCGGAACCCGCGACAGTTGCGGACCCAGATTCTTGACCACGACCTCCTGGTTGCCGAGCACTTCATCGACGAGCAGCGCCAAGCGCTGCGCCGCGCTGCGCACGAGCACGAGCGGAACGCTGCGGCCAACGGGCTCGGAGGTCGCGCCGGAGTCGGCGGTCAGCGCGCCGAACCAGTAGCAGGCCAGTTCGTCGTCGCCGTCGCCGTAACTGCGCCGCTGCGCCGCCGCGGCAGCGTCCTGCGGCTTCAACCGAACGACCAGGTCGACCAGGCTCGACGGCACCGCGTAGACGTGCGCGCCCACGCGCAGCAGCACCACCTGGGTGACCGCGGTGGTCAGCGGCAGCACCAGCGTGAACGTGCTGCCGCGTCCCGGAACCGAAACTACGTCGACCCGACCGCCCAGCGCACGGGTGTCGTTGCGCACCACGTCGAGGCCGACGCCGCGGCCGGCCATCGCAGTGGCCTGGCGCATGCTCGAGAATCCGGCGCGGAAAATCAGTTCGTGGATCTGTTCGCGCCCGGGCCGCGCGTCGGCTGCGATCAGCCCCAGCGCGCGCGCGCGCTCGGCGATCGCCGCGTCGTCGAGACCGGCACCGTCGTCGGCCACCGTGATGACCACTTCGCTGCCTTCGTGGCGCACGCTCAGGGTGACCGTGCCCATCGGCTCCTTGCCCGCGGCGACACGCTCCCGGGCGTCTTCCAGGCCGTGCGCGACGGCGTTGCGCAACAGGTGGTCGAAGGTTCCCGCCATGCGGTCGAGCACGCCGCGGTCGACCTCGATGGTTCCGCCGACGATGTCGAGCTTGACCGCCTTCCCGGAGTCCTTGCCGGCCTGACGCACGGTGCGGTACAGGCGCTCGGAGATGCTGTCGAACTCGACCATCCGCGTGCGCAGCAGGTCGCGCTGCAGGTCGCGCGTCAGCCGAGCCTGGCGCGACAGGTTGTCGTCGGAGGCCTGCAGCGCGCGGGTCAGGGTTGTCTGCACCAGCGCCAGGTCGTTGACCGACTCGGCCATCATGCGCGTCAGTTCCTGGAAGCGGGTGAAGCGATCGAATTCGAGCGGGTCGAAGTCGCGGCCGTCGTCGCGCGCCGCCTGTGCGCGCGCCGCCAGTTGGGCGTCGGCCTGCAGTTCGATGTCGCGCACCTGCGCGCGCAGCCGTTCGAGGTTGTCGCCGAGATCACGGGTGCTCGATCGGATCTGGCCGAATTCGATGTCCAGCCGCGCGCGTGCGATGCTGACTTCGCCGACTTGATTGACCAGGCGGTCGAGCAGCGCGGCGCGCACCCGCACCGGCTGTGCGGCCTGG
>JAJZHS010000005.1 GCA_021798395.1 Pseudomonadota bacterium | reverse complement strand
CAGGCGCCTCGGCTGCTCGTTGCGCGTGCCGAGTTCGACGCGGCGGCGTCCGCGGTCGCGCAGCTGCGCGACGCGGTGGCGCGGCTCGACAAACGCATTGCGCTGCTGCAACGCAGCGCGCGGGGCTGAGCCGGGAATGCGCCGTCTGTTGCGATTGCTGCGCATCGCCTACACGATACGGCGCTACGGGCTCGACCACCTTCTGCTCAGCGGCTTTCGCCATCGCTGGCTGGTCGCGCTGACCCGGGTGCTGGCCTGGGGAAGTCGCCTCGAAGCGCCGCGCGGCGAACGGCTGCGGCTCGCGCTGGAAAGCCTGGGGCCGATTTTCGTGAAGTTCGGGCAAATGCTGTCGACCCGGCGCGACCTTCTGCCGCTGGACATCGCCGACGACCTCGCGCGGCTGCAGGACCGCGTGCCGCCGTTCGACTCCGAGACCGCGGTGGCGCTGATCGAAAAGGCGCTGGGGCGCCCGCTGGAGCAGGTGTTCGCGCGTTTCGAGCGCACCCCGGTGGCCAGCGCGTCGATCGCCCAGGTGCATTTCGCCACGCTTCCGGCCGGGCCCGACGGGCAGGGCGGGCACGACGTTGCGGTCAAGGTGCTGCGCCCGGGAATGCGCGCCATCATCGAGCAGGACCTGGACCTGATGCGCATCCTGGCCGCCTGGGTCGAACGCGCCTGGGCCGACGGCAAGCGGCTGAAGCCGCGCGAAGTCGTCGCCGAGTTCGACAAATACCTGCACGACGAACTCGACCTGGTGCGCGAGGCGGCGAACGCCGCGCAGCTGCGGCGCAACATGGACGGGCTCGGCCTCGTGCTGATCCCGCAGATGTACTGGGATCTGTGCACCCAGAGCGTGATCGTGATGGAGCGCATGGAGGGCGTCCCGATCAGCCGGGTCGCGCGGCTGCGCGAAGCCGGGGTCGATATTCCGCGGCTTGCTCGGTCGGGGGTCGAGATCTTCTTCACCCAGGTTTTCCGCGACGGATTCTTCCACGCCGACATGCACCCCGGCAACATCATGGTCAGCGTCGACCCGGCCACCTTCGGCTGGTACATCGCGCTGGATTTCGGCATCGTCGGCACTCTGTCCGAGTTCGACAAGGACTACCTGGCGCAGAATTTCATCGCATTTTTCAGGCGCGACTACAAGCGCGTGGCCGAGCTGCACCTCGAATCGGGCTGGGTTCCGGCCGACGTGCGCGTCGAGGAACTCGAAGCCGCGGTGCGCACGGTGTGCGAGCCGCAGTTCGAGCGCCCGCTGAAGGACATCTCGCTGGGGCAGATCCTGATGCGCCTGTTCCAGGTCTCGCGCCGCTTCAAGGTGGAGATCCAGCCGCAGCTGGTGCTGCTGCAGAAGACCCTGCTCAACGTCGAGGGGCTGGGCCGCCAGCTCGACCCCGAGCTCGATCTGTGGAGCACGGCGCAGCCTTTCCTGCAGCGCTGGATGCGCAGCCAGGTCGGCTGGCGCGCCTTCCGCGACCACCTGCAGCGCGAAGCGCCGCGCTACGCGCAATACCTGCCTGCGCTGCCGCGGCTGGTGCACCAGGCGCTCGAGCGCAGCGGACAGGGCAACGACCGCGAGCTCAACCGCCAGCTGCTCGCCGAGCAGCAGCGCACCAACCGGCTGCTGCAGGCGCTGCTCGGTTTCGCGCTCGGTTTCGTTGCGGTGCTGCTCGGCATCACTCTGTGGACGCTGCATGGCGGCTGACACGACGCGCGCGGTGCTGGTCTCGATCGTCAGCCACGGCCATGGCGATGCCGTGCTCGACCTGCTGCGCGATCTGGCCGAGCACGCCGCGCGCAGTGTCGCGCGGGTCGTGCTCACGCTCAACATTCCCGAGCCGGCTGTCGAGCGCGCAGCGGTCAAGGCCTGCTCCGGAATCGCGCTGCAGATCCGTCGCAACCCGCGCCCGCGCGGCTTCGGCGAGAACCACAACGCGGCCTTCGCCGAAAGCGGCGACGAGGGCTTCTTCGCCGTGCTCAACCCCGACCTGCGCCTGCACGACGACCCCTTCCCCGCGCTGCTCGCTGCGCTGCGCGGCACCCGCGGCGCGGCGTGCGCCTACCCGCAGCAGACCGACGCGAGCGGGCAGCCGTGCAATCCGCCGCGCGCCTTGCCCACTCCGGGCGAGTTGCTCGCGCGCTACTTCACGCGGCGCGAGCGACCGCCCGGCGACGACTGGGTCAACGCCGCCTTCCTGCTGTTCGACGCGAGCGTGTACGCCGAGCTCGGCGGCTTCGATCCCGGCTACTGGCTGTACTGCGAAGACGTCGACATCTGCCTGCGGTTGCAGCTCGCCGGCCACTGCCTGGTCGAGGCAGACGCTCGCGTGCAGCACCTCGGCCGCCGCGCCAGCCACGTGCAGCTGATGCATTTGTATTGGCACACCTTGAGCCTGCTGCGGCTGTGGCGTTCGCCGGTTCCGCAGGCGTACCGGCGCATGCGCGAAGCGGTTTGATCCGGCGCGGCGGCGCTCGCAAAGGCGCTTGCCGCACTGAAGCGTGCTCACCCAAAATTGCATTTTGGTAACGTTTTCGTGGAGCCGCATGGCCTGTGGGAACAATTTCCAGATTAAACTCCGTTCACTCCAGCCAAGCGCTGACCGTCCCGCGCTAGCAGGTTTTGAGCTCACGACACCCCCAGGATTCCCGGCTGCCTCCGGCTATGCCGCCCCACCGCGCGCTGCGCGACGGGCGCGCTCCGCGCGGCCCGGCGCTGCGCGCACCGCGGCGCGGCGAGCCTTCTGTCACGCCGCGCGTCCAAACGCGGATGCAGCCACATCCTCAGTTCGAAGTGGCGCCGCGCGTCGTCGTCTCGATCGTCAGCCATGGACATCGTGACGCGGTGCTCGCGCTGCTGCGCGACCTGGCGCGCCACGCGCGCCTCAGCGTCGCGCGGGTGGTGCTCACGCTCAACGTCGCCGAGCCCGGGCTCGAAATCGCCGCGCAGAGCGCCTGCGCCGGCCTGCCTCTGAGCATGCTGCGCAACGAGCGCCCGCTGGGTTTCGGCGCCAACCACAACGCGGCCTTCGCCCACGCCTTTGCTCACGCCTGCGCCCACGGCGCCGCCGAGCATTTCGCGGTGCTCAACCCCGACGTGCGGCTGCGCATCGACCCGTTCCCGGCGCTGTGCGCGGCGCTGGCGCGCGACGCGCACGCCGGTTGCGCCTTCCCCGAACAGATCGACGCGAACGGCCGTCCGTGCAACCCGCCTCGTCCGGTGCCGAGCCCGGCGAACCTGCTGCGGCGCTACGTCGGCGGCGGCGAACTCGGTCAGCGCGCCGACTGGGTCAACGCCGCGTTCGCGCTGTTCCGTGCGTCGGCCTACCAAGCGCTGGGCGGCTTCGACCCCGGCTACCGCCTGTACTGCGAAGACGTCGACCTGTGCCTGCGGCTGCAGCTCGGCGGCTGGCGGCTGGCGCGCGCCGAGTGCGCGGTGCAGCACGCCGGCAGCCGCGCCAGCCGCGCCAGCGCGCTGCACCTGTACTGGCACGTGCGCAGCCTGGTTAGGCTGTGGGGGTCTGACGCATTGAAGCGTTGGCGCCGACGTTAGACGAGCATTAGCGCCTCAGCACGGCAGGTAACGTTTGCGCAACGCTTCGAGCGCTTCGGCGCTCACCTCGGCCTTGGTCGCCACCGCCCACAGCGCGAAGGCGCCGGCTTGCTGCGCGCACGCAGCGCGCGCGAACCCGCATTGCACGAGCGTGTTGACCAGGACCTGTCCAGTAAAACCGCACTTGTGCGCCATATAGACTTTGCCGGCAGCGATCGACGCGCGATGCCCCCAGAGGATGTCGATGGCCGAGATCGGTCCAGCGGCCGACTCGTACAGCGGCTCGACGAGCTGGCCTGCGGCCAGCGCGGCGCCGAGCGACTGCACATCGGGGCAGGTGATCACGAGCACGCCGTCGTCCTTGAGCACGCGCGAGAACTCGCGCAGCACCACCGGCACTTCGTGCGCGAACACGTGCTCGATGTTGTGCGACGAATACACCGCATCGAAGCTGCCGTCGGCGATCACGCCAAGATCCATCATGTTGGCGACGATGTCGGGCTCGACCGATTCGTCGATGTCGCAGCGCACTTCGCGCCAGTCTTCGCCGTGGAAGGCCGGCGGCATGTGCGGCTTGCGTGCCGGGCCGCAGCCGACGTGCAGCACTTCGCGCACCACGGCGGCGGCTGCCGCGTCGCCGGCCGGGGGCGTGGGGTTCGTCGCGTCCATGGTCAGTTTCCGATGTAGCGCAGCGCCTGCGCTTTCAAGTGGGGGACAAGCTGCGCGGCGGTCTGCGTCATCTGGCCGCCCGAGGGGTTGAACTGCAGCGTCCCAGCTTGGGTCGCGCTCAAGTCCTGCACGACGATTGCATTGGCGCCGAGCGCCGCGGCCTTGGCCTGCAGCGACGCGAGTACCTGCGCCACCGGGGTTCCCGGCGCGCCGCGCGCGTCGAGCTTCGCAATGACCCGATACGGCTGCTTCGGAGCGTGCTGCAGCACTTCGACCACGCTGGTCGGCGCGTACTGCGCGCCGGACACGCGCTCGACCGCGACGTCCTGCGACGCGGCGCAGCCGCCCAGCAGCAGCGCCAGGCCGGCAGCGGCCAGTACGCGACGTTCAATGCCCATGTTCGTTCGCTCCGGTTTTCGCATCGGCGGCCTGCGGCGCCACTTCGACCTTGGCCGCCTTGCGCAGTTCGGCCAGGTGCTGCTGCAGCTGGTCGTTGCGCCATTGTTGCTCAAGCGACGGCACCAGCTGCTGCAGCGTCGGTTTCGGCGTGTCGCGCTGCGCGATCCATTGCACGATGCCGTAGCCGTTGTCGAGCGCGATCGGCCCGGCCACCTGGCCGGCCTTGAGCTTGCGCACTTCGCCGAGCACCGCGGCCGGGAGCGTGCGCGCGCTCTGCCAGCCGAGCGCGCCGCCGAACTCGGCGTTGGCGCCGATGCTGCGCTGCACCGCCAGCGCGGCAAACGAACGGCCCTGGCGTAGCGCGTCCAGCACTTCGTGCGCCGCGTCGGGGCTGGCGACGACGATCCAGCGTACCCAGTATTCATGCGCCGGCAGCGCGGCCAGCGCGCGCGCGTAGGCCGCCTTCTGCTGCGCCGCGTCGAACGGGTGCTGCTGCCACAGCGTGTCGGCGGCCAGCTGCGCCAGTTGCTGCCGGCGCAAGTTCTCCTGGGCGGCTTCAATGCGCTGCTGCAGCGCCGGCGGCACTTCGTGCACGGTGTCGGCGAGCAATTGCTGCTGCACGAACTGCTCGACGATCTGCTGCCGCAGCGGCGCATTGGCCGCCGCCTGCGGGTTGGCCGCTTCGACCTGCTGCAGCGTCAGCGCGTGGCCGTCGACGCTGGCCAGCGTCTGCGCCGCGTACGCGCTGCCGCAACCGGAGCCAAGCAGCGCGGCGAGCGCCGCGGCGCGAAAGGGAAGTGAAAGCATCGTGTTTCCTGTTGAACGGTTCAGAACGGCTGTTGCAGCACGACGTAAATCGGCTTCAGGCTGTCGCGCACGCCGGCACTGACGTTCTTGCTTGCCACCGGGCGCGCCGCGGTCAGCGTCAATTGCGTCTGCCACGGCGAGATCAGCGTCACGCCCACGCCGACGTCGGCCAGCATCTGCCAGCCGGCGGCTCCGGGCGCCTGGTAGTGGTTGGTCACCGCGCCCTGTTCGGCGAAGCCCTGCAGCGACACCTGCCAGCCGTGCCAGCCGAACGCCGGCGCCTGCGCGACGCTGCGCAGCAGGTAGCCGCCGTCGCCGGTGAGCACGCCGGGGTTCCACGCCGCCAGGCTGCCGTAGCCGCCGAGCACCCACTGCTGGTTGGCCGGCAGCATGTCCAGCCCCCACTGGCCGTTCGCGGTGAGGTTGGCGCTCCATCCGCGAGGCAGGCTCTGCACCCAGTTGGCGTTGACGCCCCAGCTGTGGAAGTGCGCCTGCGGCGCCGACGGGTAGTCGTACACCAGCGTGCCGCGCTGCCCCGACAGCCCGACGTTGACGTTCAGCGCGACGTTGACCGCGCCGGGCAGGCCGCCGGGCGCGACGTTGCGGCCGAGTTGCAGCCCGACGCTGCCGTAGTTGTAGTCCTGGTCGGCCAGCGTGTATGCGCCGCCGAGCACCGTCGATTTGTACCCGACGTGGGTCAGCCCTTCGGTGGTCGACAGCCGCAGCGTCGGCGAGGCGTAGAACAGCTGCGAGCCGGTGGCGCCGAAGGTGTCGGTGCTGCCGCTGGGGTAGTAGGGCGCGCCGGCCGTACCCAGGCGGTAGCCGCTGTGGCCGTAGTTCAGCCCGTAGAAGCCCCAGGGGGTGACGATCGATGCGCCGGCGTTGAACGTGTCGGAGCGGCTGCCGGCGCTGGCGCGCTGCAGGTTGGGCAGCCCATGGCTGTAGCCCAGCGTGAACTCCAGCCCGTGCCCCGGGTGGATGGCAAGGTTCTCGCCAAGCACCAGGCCGCCGACGTAGCGGCTGCCGTAGTTGCCGAGCACGACGTTGCCCGACACCGGCTTGAAACCCGGCTGCGCCGGCGCGTCGACTGCCAGCTCGGTGCCGCCGGGCTGCGGCGCCGGCGCGACGCTGGGCTTGAGCCCCAGCCCGCTGCGCGCCGCGTACGCTTCGGCGAGCAGGTTGCGCCGGATCAGCGCATTGTTGTCGACTGCGGGGTCGAACTGCACGCCACGGTAGAAGTGCGCGATCCCGGGGCGCGCTTTCACGCCGGTGATCTGGCCTTCGACCACCGTGACCGTCACATGATGTCCGAGAACTTGCGCGCGCACCGCGACCAGCAGGTAGCCGCGCTCGCGGTACAGTGCGCTGAGCGCGCCAACCGCAGTGCCGGGGTCGGCAGCGGTTTCGATCGTGCGGCGCAGCGCTGCTGCCGGCAGCAGCGAGTTGCCGGTGATTTTGTAGCCGTAGCCGTGCGAGCTGACGATCAGCGGCGCCCCGGCGTGGCGCGGCAGTCGCAGCTCGACGACGGTGGGGGGGCTGTGCGGCGGGGTAAAGGACTGGATGGCGGTCAACTGTATGTCCGCGGGCGACGCTTCCGCCCGTGCGCTGAAAAGACGCAAGTTTAACGGGGGCTTGCTTAAACGAGCCTTGAGCGCAGGGCGGCTGCATCGATGACGCATAATGTTCGATCAACAAGCACGTGGCTCGTGCCGAGCTTGGATCATGCTATCGAGCACAACACGTACCGACTGCCAACCCGAAGTGATGACCGAACAAGATACGATCGTCCCCAGTGCCGCGGCGCCCGAGTTCCACGCTCATGCCGCGAGCTTTGTCAACCAAGGGATCGCGCTGCACCAGCAAGGCAGGGTGCTCGAGGCCGAGCCTTATTACCGAAAGGCCCTCGAGTTGGTCAAGGACCAGCCAGACGCGCTGCACATGCTCGCTGTGGTTTCGAGCCAGAAGGGGCACCAACTGGAAGCCGAGCGGCTGGTGCGGCGAGCCTTGCGCGTGGTGCCCGAGCAGACCGCGTTTCACAATACCCTGGGTCGCGTACTGCTGCTGCAGAACCGCGCCGACGAGGCTCTTGCGTCGTTGGCCCAGGCGCTGGAACTGGCGCCGCAGAATCCAGAAGCGCACTACAACCTTGGCGACGCGATGCTCTCCCAGGGAAAGGCGCGCGAAGCCGAGGCGCGCTTCCGCCGTGCGTTGCAGTTCAAGCCCACGCACGCGATGGCGGCCTACGGCCTCGGCCGGGCGCTTTGGGCGCAGGGTGACGGGCCCGGCGCGCTGCCGTGGTTCCAGCTCGCGCATCTGCTCGCGCCTGACGATATGAATGTACTCAACCAGCTCGCCGTGGCGTATATGGGACTCGGTCACCGCGACGACGCGCTGAAGGCATTCGAAACCCTGCTCGCGACGGCGCCGGGCAGCGCGGTGGTGCAATGCAATGTCGGCGTACTCAACGGGCATGTCAACCGGCTCAAGGCGATCGAGCATTACCGCAAGGCGCTGACCCTCGAGCCGACCATGGCGCCGGCGCAGGACGGGTATATCGAAATCGCGCGCCAGCTTTGCCTGTGGGACGAGTTCCTCGCCACGACGACGGCCAACGCGCTGGCCGGCGTGCGCGCGCGAATGGCCGCTGGGCAGGATGCGTATTTCCGCGCCTTCACCGCGCTGTATCTGCCGTTCACCCCCGAGGAACAACTCGAGGTGGCGCGCAGCGAGAGTTCGCGGCTGGCGCAGGATGTCGGCGCGCCGCTGTATGGCGACGCGGCGCTGCGTGGCGGGCGTTTGCGCGTGGGCTACATCAGTGCCGACGCACGCAACCATCCGGTTGGGCATTTGCTGCAGGACATGTTCGGTCACCACGACCGAGACCGCTTTGAGGTGTTCTTCTATTCGACCGGGCTGGACGACGGTTCGGTGCAGCGGCAATTGATACGTACCGGGGTCGAGCACTTCATCGAAGCCCGCGGCATGACCAGCGACGAGTTGGCGCAGCGCATCGCCGGTGATGGCGTCCAGGTGCTCGTCGATCTGATGGGCCATACCGCTGACAGCCGCATGGCGGTGCTCGCTCGCCGGCCTGCACCGGTGCAGATGCACTACCTGGGGTTCCCGGGGTCGACCGGCGCGACCTTCGTCGACTATCTGATCGCCGATCCGGTGATCCTGCCGCCTGGGCAAACCGAGCAGCGCAGCGAATCGGTCATCTACCTGCCTGTCTATCAGGTCAATTCGCATCGCAGCCTGCCACAGGCGCCGGGGTGCACTCGGCAGACCTTCGGCATCAATCCGGATTGGTTTCTCTTCTACTGCTTCAACAACAACTACAAGATCGACCCTGAGATATTCGCTTGCTGGATGCGCATCCTGCGCGCTGCGCCGCACGCCAGGCTCGGCTTGCTGGCGACCGATGCCCCGGTGGTGCAACGTCTGCGCGAGCAGGCCAGGCACCACGGCGTCGAACCCGAGCGCCTGCTGTTTGCTGGCTACCTCGACCAGCCGTCGAACCTTGCACGGCAGAGTTTGATGGATCTGTTCCTCGACACGCCGGCGTACAACGCGGGCGCCACTGCGGCCGACGCGCTGTGGGCGGGGGTTCCACTGCTGACCACTCGCGGCCGCTCCTATATCACCAGGGTCGGCGAATCCCTACTGACGCAACTCGGGTTGTCGGAGTTGGTCGCCGCTGACCTGGCGGCCTATGAGGCGCTGGCGATCGCCCTTGCGCACAGCCCCGAGCGCATCGCGGCATACAAGGCGCGGCTGCGTGAGGTGGTGCCTGGCGCGATGTTGTTCGACACTGCCGCGCAAGTGGCAAGGCTTGAGCGGGCATTCGAGTGTGGGTGGAATCGCCACGCTAGCGGCAAGATGCCGACAGATGCGCACATCGAATGATCCAAACAAGCATTACATGCTGAATGGCGACTGTTCGATGGCAAATTGTTACGTTGTTGCGGCGCAACTTGTCTAGAGCGATGTTCTGGCTACTAGCCAATTTTTAAAGACTTCAGCTACAGTTACCGTGTAGTTCTGTCCAGAGGTTCGGGTGCCCACACAGCCGGTATCGCGCCGGGCGGGGGACACCGGCGCTGCCGGCGCTTGAACCGGGCACTTGCTTCGTTCCTCAACACAATAGGAGTCATTTGATGAACCGTAAGACCATGTTGAAGCTCAGTCCCGTCGCCGCAGCTTTGATGCTGGCGCTGGGCTCTGCTGCGCACGCTGCTGCGCCCGCGGCCAACGCGCTGCCCGGCGCTTTCCTGACCAATCAGGCAACGACAGCCGTCAGCTACACCATCAACCCGGCGAGCACCGGCACCATCGTCGTGCCCAGCGGCAACACCGTGCTGCAGTTCGGCGGCGCGACCAGCGCGACGGTGAAAAACGCGATCACGCCGACCATCACCCCGACCACGGGGGTGACAACGGTCGCCGGCTTCAACATTGGTTCGGCGGCAACGCTTGCCGTCAATGCGACAGCGGCTGGGGCGAACGTTCTCGTTTCGGACCAGTCTGGTCAGGCGTCGAACATCTACGGTTCGTTGGTCGCCAACACCAGCGTCGCCGGTCTGTTCATCGCCAACCCGAACGGTGTCGTGGTTGGCGGTAGCACCGCGACCATTGCCGCGACGAATGTCGCTCTGGTCGGCTATCAGGCGAACGAGGCCGACTTCCTCACGAACGGACAAGTTACCGTCGGCGTGACGCCGTCGGCTGCCGCGACGCTGACGTCGCCGAGCGTGGCCGGTGGCGTCACCGCGACCGCCAACGGTGCAGTCACCGTGATGGATGGCTCGACCGTCAATGCCGGTTATCTGCTGGTCGCGGGCGCGGGCCAAGTCAATGTCGGGTCGGTCGCCGGTGCGACCACGGTCGACGTGGCTGCGGGCACCAGCGTCACCGCCACCTCGACCGCGACGAACCTCGGCTCCGCGGTCATCGCCGCGGGCGCGTCGGCCAGCCTGGGTGGAACCTCGGGATCGCTGACGGTGGACGGGCTGGGCGCCGCGGGGGCGGTCAGTGTGGCGAACACCGTCGTGCTGAACAACGCGTCGGTCGCCGGCACGCTGACCAACAACGGCACGCTGACCCTCGGTGGCACCAACAACGTCAACGCGCTGGTCAACAACGTGACCGCGGGAGTCGCTGACGTTGCGGGTACCTACGGCAGCATTACCAACAATGCTTACCTGACCCTCGGGAATACCGATACGGTCTCCACGCTGACAAACAATGCCAACGCGACCGTCGGCACCAGCACGTTCGGCGCGGTCACGAACAACGCCAACCTGGTCGCGGGGGTCCTGGACTTCGGCGGCGCTTTCGCCAATGCTGGCAGCGCGTCGGTCGGCTCGCTGAATGGCACCAACTCGGCGGCGACCGTGAACAATTCCGGCGTGATCAACAACACGGCAACCGCCGTGTTCAGCAATGCCGGAACCCTGGCCTCGTTCACCAACACCGGCAAGATCTACGATGGCGGCTACGGTGTCAACATCAGTGCCGGCAGCATCAGTCTCGGCGGCTCGATCGCGGCCAGTGCCGCGGCAACCTCGGGCGGCCCGGTGACCCTGACTGCCAACACCGGCGACCTGACGGGGACCGCGAGCATTACCACGCCGGATGTCGTGTCGCTGACGGCCGTGAAGGGCAATATCAACTACACCGGCTCAATCGCCGCCGCTTTGGGCGTGAATGCAAGCGCCACGACCGGGGCGGTGACGCTGGGCGCAGTCAACGCCAGCACCGCGTCCTTGTCCGCCAACGCCGGCAATGGCAGCCTGACCCTGGGTGGCAACATCATCGACTCCGGCGCGATTCTGAACGCGGTTGGTGGCTCGGTGCTGATCAACGGCAACATCACCGACGCGGGTTCCGTCAACGTTTCCGCCGACAACCAGATCATGGTCAACGGCAATGTGGTGGCAAGCGCCGGTAACGTTTCCCTGACTACCAACAATCACTGGAGCGGCCCCTACAACCTCGGCGTCGTGATTCAGCCCAGCGGTGGTGTGACCGCAAACGGCGTTTTCGTGGCGGTGGCGGTCGGCGACGCATCGCCGGATGGCAATATGCTGCAATACGGCACGCTGGCTGCCAAGGCAGGCTTCCAGTTCGTCGGAAACAGCTACTACCAAGGCGCGGGCGCTCAGATCAATACGTCGCTGGCGACTTTCATTTATGGCAACGCGACGAGCGGTGGTGTGATCACCGGGGGCATCGTCGCCGGCAGCAAGAATCCGCAACCGAGCAACGCGTTCTACAACGCGGTGGTGGTGGGTGGCAGCAATGTCACGAATGTGACGACCGGGGTGACGCTGCGCGTCAGTCCGAATATCCTCGGCTCGGTGGCGGACAACGTCAACTTGATGGGGATCGGCAACACCACGTTGCAGACGATTCTTCCCCTGGGAGTCAGTGCGCAGTTCGGTAGCACCGGTTCGGCCGTGACTAACAATGGCTACGTGCCGAGCAACCTGTTCGTCCGCGCCCAGGGTGGCGACCTCAACCTCGCGCAAAACTCCGGCGGCGGCTTCTACTGGCCGGGTCTGATCTACGCCTCGACGGTGCAGGCGGGAGGGAACAACGCGACGGTCGACACGACCAAGACCATCACGTTCGGTGCTGCAGGCAATCCGGTGGCGCTGTCTAACGCGCTGCCGTTCCAACCGAAGGGTGGCGAGGGTGTCTACCTGATGACCGGCAAGATCAACGTCGGCGACATCACGACCAACACCGGAAGCAACGTGAACGTGCTGAACGCGCTGCAGGTCGCTGGAGTGAACCTGTACACCTCGGGCAAGCCCACCGGGTTGGTGCTGAGCTACAACGCGACCTCGGTGAACGTGGTTCCGTATACGCCACCGGCCAACTAACTGAGTCCAGCGCCCAACAGCGCACGACAAATAGTAGGTTCATCATCTCCGGGGCTTCGGCCCCGGTTTTTTTCGCCCATTCGAGACGCACCGATTCGTATGACAAATTCCGACCGCCTCGACCCGCGCCGCCTCGGCTTTGCCTCGTGTGGCGACCAAGTGATCATCCGGCCAACGGTGCGCGTTGTGCGCCCGGAGCGCATCCACGTCGGCAGCCATGTGATGATCGACGACTTCGTGTTCCTCGGCGGGCACGACGAACTGGTGATCGGCAACCACGTCCACATCGGTGTGCACACTGCGCTGATCGGCGGCGGCCGTTGCTACATCAGCGACTTCGCCGGCATGTCGATCGGTGTCAAGGTGATGTGCGGCAGCGACAATTTTCTCGACGGCGGCTTGACCAACCCGACGATCCCGGAGCGCTATCGATCTGTGCACCGCGGCTGCGTCTGGATGGGGCCGCACGTCGTCCTTGGTGCCGGCAGCATCGTCTTTCCCGACGTGGCGATCGGCGAAGGCAGCATGATCGCGGCCGGCAGCGTCGTCACGCGCAGCCTGGCTGCGTGGGGCATTTACGGCGGTACCCCGGCGCGGCGCATCAAGCCGCGCCCAAGCGACGAGATCGCACGCCGCGAGGCCGCGCTGCTGGCCGAGGAGGCGCCGTACGCGCGCAGCTTCCGCGCCGCGCCCTACCCGGAACTGGCGCCGGACGCTGCCGAGCGCGGTTGACCATGGCACCGCGGCTCGAAGTCCACATTCCGATCTCGCCCACGCCGATGTTTCTGCGCCAGGCTTGGGCTCTGGCGGCCAGCCTGCGGCGCCACGGCGGCGCGGTCGGTGCCACAGCCACGGTGACCGCGTGGGTCAGCCCCGAACTGCCCGGTCTTCCCGACCTTGATCGCCTGCACCCGTGGGCGCGGAGCGTGGGGCTGCGCTTTCGTTGGGTCGACTCCGCGCTGTTCGCCCGCCATTGGTATTACGGCACCGCCCTGGCGCGCTGGGCTGATTCGTTCGACGCCGATGTCGTGCTGATGCTCGACGCCGACGTGCTGGTCTGTGCTTCGCTCGACGCGCTGGTCGAGCAACTGCTCGCCAGCGGCGCGGTGTACGGATTGCCCGCGCACGCATCGCCGCTCGACGAAGCCGAGTGGCGAGCGTTGTTCGCAAGCGCCGACCTGCCGCCGCCGCGCCTCGACCATCGACCCAGCGGTGCCGGTTTCTATGTGCACGCGCGCGAGCAGCGTATGCCGGCGTATTTCAACCTGGGCGTGATCGCGGCGCGGGCAGACGCTATGGCCACCTGCGGTCGCGGCATCGTAGCTGAGATGGAACGCGTCAACGCTTTCATCGATCCCGCGCTTGACCGCGCGCGCAGCTTCTTCCGCTGCCAGTTGGCGCTGGCGCTTGCACTGGCGCGGCAGCAGGTCGACGCAAAGGCGCTCGATCTGCGCGACAATTTTCCGAACGACGCCAGCTTCGAGGCGGCGCACCCGAGCGCCGCCGCAGCGGTTCGGCTGCTGCACTACCTGCGGCAGGATCGGGGCGTCAGCAAGAACCGGGATTTTGGCTCCGCGCGTGCTTATTCTGGCCTGCTGTGGCGCGCGGGCCTGGTCGGCACCGACGCGCTGCTGCAGTGGCGTTTGCGCGCGCTCGGGCGCTGTCCGCTGGACGGTGCGCTGCAGCGGTTGCGAATGCACTGGCTGCAGCCGGCGCCGCAACTTGCGGACCCGAGCGGTTTCATCTGACGCGCTGGTTGCTGCGCCCGCAGCGGACGCGTTGCCACGCGCCCTCCTGACCAACCAGGAGTCAGACGTCAGCTACAATATCAACACGGCAGGCGAGGGAATGATCAACGAGCCTGCGACCGGCACTGTCCTGCAGTTCGGCGGCGGGACCAGCGCGATGGCGGGGGTGTCCCCGGTTGTGGGCTTCAATACCGGCTGGCTGCGACACTGTCGATCGCCAACACCGGCGCGCGGCGGTGAACAATGTGCTGGTATCGAGCCCGACTGGGCAGGCATCGGATATCGCCGGCACAATCCCCGACCTGATGACCGGCAAGACCGACGTTGCAGGCACCGGCCCGTACAATGGAACCGCGGTGGGCCTGGACAGCAATATCAACGTGCCGGACCGTTGCAAGTGGCGGGGCTGAATCTGTACACCTCGAGTGCACCGATCGGCCTGATCCCGAGCTACGACAGCACCGTGCCGACGGCGAACGTGGTCAGCGACACGCCTCCGGCGAACTGAGCCCGGCGCATTTTCGCGCGATATTGGCGGGAGGGTCATCAATTTTGCTGGGCTTCACTCCCGCTTTTTGCCATTCGATTCGACGCGCAGTTCCACACCGGCCTGCTGCGTGCCGCGCCGCTATCATGCGCCCTTTGCCTTCCGCTCCCGTACCCGCTATATGAACACTTTGCACGGCAGCCACCGCTGGGACTTTCCGTTCCAGCGCCCGCTGCTGGCGGCACCGGCAAGCTGGCTCGGCGACCTTGAGCATGCCTACGCCGTTCGCTGGTTCAGCAACCATGGCGCGTTGGCGCGGCGTCTGGAGGCCGCGCTGGCCACCCGTTGCGCGCGCAACGTTGTGATCGCTGCCAACGGCACCGCAGCGATCACCGCCGCGCTGATGGTGCTCGGATTGGCGCGCGGCCGTGCCGTGGTGATGCCGGCGTTCACCTTCCCGGCCACCTTGAGCGCAGTCGAGCAGGCTGGATTGACACCACTGCTGGCCGACGTCGACCCGCTGCATTGGGAACTGGCGCCGGACGGTGTCGCTGCTGCCTGTGAAGGGCGTGACGACGTCGGTGCAGTGCTCGCGGTGCGCGCCTTCGGCCTGTGCCGCGACCTGTCGCCTTTGCAGGGCTGGTGCCAAGCACGCGCGCTACCATTGATTGTTGACGCCGCCGCAGCGCTGGGGGGGGAACTGGACGACGGCCAGCCCGTGGGCGGGCAAGGCGCGATGGAAACATTTTCCCTGCATGCAACCAAAGTGTTCGCGATCGGCGAGGGGGGGGCGATCGCCTGCAGCGAGGAGGATGTCGGCGCGCTGCGCCGCTGCATGAATTTCGGCCTCGACGGCAGCGATCTGCCCGGACCTGGCTTCAATGGCAAACTCAGCGAATTCGCCGCCGCGATCGGGCTGGCGCAAGACCGCGTGTTCGATGCGCAACTTGCGGCGCGCCGCCAGGCGGCGGCTGCGTACACGCGCTTCGTCGACGACCTAGCGCCACGGTGGACGTCGGCCCAGGCCCCGGGGCGCCCGCCGTGGCAGGTCTTTCCGCTGCTGGCCCCCGATGCGGGCTCGGCCGATGCGATCGAGGCAGCCCTGGCGCGTCGGAGCGTCCAGGTGCGGCGCTACTATCGCCCCGCGTTGCAACTCACCGCGGCCGCGGCGAACTATGCTGCGGGACCGCTTCCAGTGGCGGCCGACCTTGCCAGTCGCATGGTCTGCCTGCCGATGTATTCCGACTGGGGGCCGGACGAGCTGCCGCGGTTGCTCGACAGGGTCGACGCGGCGTTGCGCGAGTGCGGCCAGCGCTGAGGTTTCGCAAGGATGGACAATACAGCCACGACACTGACCGACGCGCGGGCCGTTGCGGCACCGCAGACGCAGCTGCTGCAGGGCCGTTCGTTGGTGGTGGTGCTCGGCATGCATCGCAGCGGCACCAGCGTAATGACGGAGGCGCTGAGCGCACTGGGTTTGTGGGCCGGCGAGCACGGCGATCTTCTCGGTCCAACTGAGGAGAACGCACGCGGTTACTGGGAGCTGCGCGAACTCGTTGCACTGGATGACGACATGCTGCAGGCCCTCGGCGCTCGGTGGGACTCGCCTCAAGTGCCTCCTTCGGCGCGTCTTGACGCGCCGTTGCATGTCGCGTTCGCCCAGCGCGCACAGCAATTTCTGGTCAAGGCATTTCGCGATTCGCTCACCCTGGTCGTCAAGGACCCGCGCATGTGCCGTCTGCTCGGATTCTGGCTTGCGCAGTTCGATGCGGCGGGCTTGCGCACGCGCTTTGTCATCGCGCTGCGCGACCCGGCAGAGTGCGCGATGTCGATGCAGCGGCGCGACCGGCTGCCGCTCCCCGTCGGACAGTGGCTGTGGGCCGATCATATGGCGTCGGCGATCAACCTGACCGCAGGGCGCGAGCGATTGTTCGTCGCCTACGAGGCCTTGCTTGCCGCGCCGCAGGGCGAACTGCGGCGCATGGCCTGTTTCGTGGGCGTGGACGCCACCGAGGAACGTCTTGGACCGATTGCGGCAACCGTGGTCGAGCCCGCGTTGCGCCATCAGCGTGGCGGTGCGGCGGACGCATCTGCGGTGTCGGGCGAGGCGCAATCCGGCGACGTCGCCAACCGGATGTTCGACGCGCTGCTGCCGCTTGCGCTCGGACAGATCCCGGACGAGCCTGAGCGGCTGTCCGCTTGGCATGTAGTCCGCGCCGACATCATGCGCCTGCGCAGCGGCCCTGCCCACGATATGTTGGACACATTGGCGATGGGCGGGAACAGGCCGCCGTGCGTGAAGACCGCGCTGGTCTTGCATGTGTACTATGCAGAACAGTGGTCCGACCTTGTCGCTCTGCTCGAGCGACTGGCGCCCGACATTGACGTATTTGTCAGCGTAGTGGATTCATGCGAGCCAAATCTACGGCGGCGCATCGCTCATTACGAGCCCAGGGCGCGCCTGACGGTGCTGCCGAACCGCGGCCGCGATATCGCGCCATTCATGCACCTGCTGCCGCGGCTGATCGACGAAGGCTACGCCTGCGCATGCAAATTGCACACCAAACGCTCGGCGTATGCCGACGTCGACGGCCTCAGCTGGCGACTCGACCTCTGGGCCACACTGCTCGGTGCGGCCGAAGAGGTGGAGCGTATACGCGCGCGTTTCGGCTGCGATGCCAAGCTCGGGATCCTGGGGCCGGCGCGGCATTGGCTGTCGGTGCAGGACTACCGCGAGGCCCATCACGACCGCGTGGTCGATCTGGCGCGAACTCTCGTGCCGAGCGGCCCTGAGGCCGATTGGCATTTCTTTGGAGGATCCATGTTTTGGTTCCGGCCAAAGGCCTTGCTGCCGACTGTCGCGTTGGGCTGGAGCGGCGACGCGTTCGAGCCCGAGCAAGGGCAACGGGAGGGTACGCTGGCGCATGCCATCGAACGTGTGCTGCCGCTCGCTGCACGGGTCACGGGGTATTGGATCGACACGATTCCGGCGCCATTTCGAAGTGGCGGTGGCGACTTGCCTGCGGCGGTGGTCAGGGGTTCGGCGCAGCAGTTGCTTGAAGAACTTGGAAAGGTGCGCGAGCTGCTCGGCGCGACCGAGGCAGGGCTGGAGAGGGCGAGTGAACTGGCGTTGGAGCGGTTGTCCAGCATCGGTGAGCTGAATGCCCGGATCGATGCCCTGCAGGCGGCGCTATCGCACGCGCAACACCTCGCATGGGAGCGCGAGGCCACGCTGGAGCGGCTTCGCCGCTCGCGTCCGATCAGGCTGGCGATGGCGTTGCGTCTGGTTCAGCTATGAGTCGCGTGGCGTCTAGCAATCTACGGTACAACGTCGACCACCTCGCGGTCAACAGCAACGCACTCTTCGCCTGGGGCTGGATGTTCGACACCCGTGCGCCGCTGCTCGACATCCGGTTGCGCCTGACTCTGAGTGATGGGCGCATCGTTGATCAACCGTTGCGGCATGGCGCGTTTCGCGCGGATGTGCGCGATGTCTTTCCTCACACTGAAACAGCCTCCGCTTCAGGGTTCATTGTTTCGGCGGCATGGCGCGGCGCGCTCTTGCGCCACGCCGATTTGCTCGCGATCGATTCTGATGGCATGGCGCATCAGGTGACAATCTGGCGCACGCCGGCAGCGAGCCGAGCCTGGAAGGGCGCGCGAATCGGCCATGCCTTGCTCAGCTTGGGCAGCCTGAGCCGAAAGGCGATGGGGCTCGCGCGCCGCGGACAGTTCATGGTGCTGAAGGAAAAAGCCCGTCGCTACTTGGCGAACCGGCCGACTCGCGTTGCCGACCCCATCGAGCACCTGCGGCACGCCTTGCGCGCCAGTGGGGGCGCGCCGGCATGGCTTGTCGTCGATCATGACCTTGGCGGCGGCGCGCCACAATACCGGCGGCAACTGATCGAGCGCCATGTCAAAGCCGGAGGGACGGCGCTGCTGCTGACGTTCCACGTGCCGACCTTGCGTTACGCGCTGCAGGTGTATGGTGCCACGCCGTCAGTCCGTGTTGCGCTGTCGCGGCTTGAAGCACTCCGGGGGCTTGCGAGGGAAGGATTACTGGGCGATATTTTTTTCAATAATGCGGTCTCTTTCTCGGAACCCGAGCAGATCCCGGGGATGCTTGTCGACCTGCATGCGATCACCCGCGGTAAGCTGACGCTCGCGGCGCACGACTACCAGATGCTGTGCCCGTCGCACTTCCTTCTGGACGCCGAAGGCGGATTCTGCGGCTTGCCTGCCGAGACCGTGTGCCGCCAGTGCCTGGCGAACACCACGGAGGGTTTCGTCAGTTTCTATCCCGCGCGCGACATCGTGCGCTGGCGCCAAGCGTGGCGTCACTTGATCGACGACGCTGACTCCATCCTGTTCTTTTCGCAGTCGACCCTCGAGTTGTATCGGCGCGTATTTCCAGACCTGCTGCTTTTGAAGGCGAGCGTGCAGCCGCATCGCATGGACTATTTTCCAGCGCGCAGTCATTGCGCTACGCCGGGGGGGGCGCTGCACCTGGGGGTTGCCGGCAACCTTGGAAGGCACAAGGGGGCTGGCATCGTCGCCCGGCTTGCCCGCTACGTCGACGAACACGGGCTCGACGTGCGCATCACAGTATTCGGCCTGATCGAAGAGCCGGTTCCCGCCTCGGTGGTGCGCGTCACGGGCGCTTACACCCACGACGAACTTCCCGAATTGATCCGGTCTTCAGGCGTCAACCTGCTGTTCGTGCCGTCGATTTTTCCGGAGACGTTTTCCTACGTCACCCACGAGTTGATGTTGACGGACATGCCAGTGGTCGCCTTCGATCTCGGCGCTCAAGCCGAGGCGCTGCGCAGCTACGTGCGCGGTCGGGTCATCGCGTTCGCCGAAGGCGAGGCCTTGCTTGGGGCTTTGTTGGCGGTTCACGCGCAGTTCATCACCTAATGCGGGAGCGCGCAATTTACGGAGATTGAAATGGAAAAGAAGGTCCACGTCTTCACCAGCGCGGCGCTCAACTACATACCAAAGGCGCGGGTGCTTTTCGAATCGATCCGCGAGCACCACCCGGACTGGGTGTTGCATCTGGCCCTGGCCGACGAGTTGCGCGCCGAAATCGACCTCAGCGCGGAGCCGTTCGACGAGTTGATCCCCCTGGACTCCCTTGAGATTCCGCATGTCCGCGCCTGGGCGTTCACCCACGCGATCGTCGAGTTGGCCACCGCGATCAAGCCGTTCGCGCTGCGCAAGCTGCTGCAGCGCGACGACTGCGCCCACGTGATCTATCTGGACCCAGACATCGCAGTGTTCTCGCCGCTCGACGACATCGTCGCTGCGTTGCGCGAATCGAGCGTGGTGCTGGTGCCGCACCAGACCGACCCTGAAAGCAGTGTGCAGGCGGTGATCGACAACGAGATCTGCAGCCTCAAGCATGGCATTTACAACCTGGGTTTCCTCGGCGTGTCTCCGACGGCGGAAGGGCAGCGATTCGCGCAGTGGTGGGCGCAGCGCCTCTACCACTTCTGTCGTGCCGAGATTGGCAACGGGCTGTTCACCGACCAGCGCTGGATCGATCTGGTGCCGGCATTTTTCGACGATGTCGGCATTGTGCGCGTTACCCGTCATGACGTGGCCACTTGGAACCTGACGACCCGCCATCTGGATGGCGATTTCACGCGCGGGTTCACGGTCGACGGTGCTCCGCTTGGCTTCTACCACTTCACCGGTTTCGATAAGGGCGACCATCATCTGATGGCGGCCAGGAACGCAGCGGGCAACAAGAGCGTGGCAATGCTGTTGCAGTGGTACGCCGACCGAATCAAGCGGCTGGGAACCGATCCACTGTGTCAGACGCCGTGGGCGTTCGGTGCATTCGACAACGCGGAGCCGATCGTCGCGGCGCAGCGGGTGGTGTACCGCGAGCGGGTCGATCTGCAACGGGCGTTCCCCGATCCGTTCGACGCTTCAGGCTATCTGCAGTGGTGGAACGCGCAGGGGCGCAAGGAATATCCCGACCTGTTCGACCGCAAGGCCAGCGATGCCGCGCTTGAACGCTTGCGCTCCGTGCTGACGCCAGGCTTTCGTGGCGACCTCGACGAGGGGCGCGCTCGCGCGCTCGGCGGGCTGTTGGCAAGCGCGCTAGGCAATCCACGCACAGCAGGCCGGATTGTGTCTCGCGGCTGGGAGGTTTTGCGCCGTGAAGGCTGGAGTGGCGTGTTGCGCCGGCTGCGCACCTATTAGGGGATTTTCATTTTGGTCGCGCCGCTGAGCGCTTGCGTCTCAGGCAATGATGGCGTCGCGCAGCGCGGCGGCGTAGAGGCGGCGCAGTTCCGCGCGTTGCGCCTTGCCCATATCGTTGCGCGGAATCGACGTGACCAGGATCAAGTGGCTCGGCGCCAGCGCGGCGCCCAGTGTCGCGCCAATGTGGCGCAAAAGCGCGTTGGCGTCGAGTCCAGCGTTGCCGACGACCGCGATTCCCAGCGAGTCGTGGCCGTCGCTGGAAACGAAACCGAAGGAGCCTGCGTCGAGCACGCCGGGACAGGCGAGGGCGACCGCGTCGATGCGTGACGGGTCGATGCGCAAGCCGCCGCGATCGATGACTTCGCTGACCCGGCCACGTAGCATCAGCATGCCGTGATCGTCGAACGCGCCGAGGTCGCCCGGGTAGAACCAGCCGTCGGCAAAGGCGTGCAAGCTCGCTTCCGGGTTGCGCAAGTAGGCGTCGGTCATGTAGGCAGTGCGCACGCGCACGCGCCCTTCCTGGCCGCGGGGCAGCACGCGCCCGGAGTCGTCAATGATCTCGACCTTGGCGCCGGGCAGAAGGCGTCCGACACAGCCTTCGCCAGCGGCCGGGTCGTGGGTCAGATACGCGGAGGCGGGGCCGGTTTCGCTCATGCCGTAGCGGCATTCGACGCTGGGGCACAGCGTCGAGCGCAGCAGCGTCAGTTGCTGCGCGTTGGGCAGGCTGCCCGAAATCCTGATGCCGCGCAGCGACGGGACGCGCTGCGCCGTGCGCTGTACGGCTTGCGCCAGTGCGACGAGCTGGAATGTCGAGCCCGAGATGAAACGCACGTCGGCGCTGCGCGCCAGCGCCGCAACGTCGGCTGGATCTGCGGCGTGCAGCAGTGGCTCGCCGCGCATCAGCGCGGTGAGGGCGTCACGCAGCCCCCAGGGGCTGGCGAAGCTCATCATGTTGATGCTGCGTGGGGCGGGCGGTGCCAGCAACGGGTCGAGCGCGGCGCTGCGCATCACACGCAGCGTGTGCGCGAGAACCTTGCTGCCACCGGTCGTGCCGCTGGTGAACGCCAGCCGGAACGGCGCTGACGCGTCGTCGAACGCGCGCGGCGGGGTCGGGTCGTCGGCGTGCAGCGCGTCGTTGAGCCACGCCGTGTCGATGGTCAGGCATGGCGCTGCGCAGCGCACTGCACGGTCGGCGACGACCAGAGTCGGTTCCAGCTCGAGCGGGTATTCGGAGTGCTGAACGCACGATGCGGTCGCGGCGCCTTCGTGCATTGCCGCCAGCGTGAGGATGAAGTCGGCGTGCTTGTCGCCGAGCATGGTCAGCACGGTCGCACCCGGGCCGACGCCGCGCAGGCGCAGGCGGGTGGCCGCTGCGCGTACCAGGCGCAGCAAGTGGGCGAAGTCGACGTGGGTGGACGGGCCCTGCAGTGCGGTGTCGGTGGAGTGGGCGCCGGCGTGGAAGTAAAGATATTGAACTGGATTGATCATGACTTGGTGGTCGCCGGGCGGGTGGCGTCGCGCGCCTGTGCACCGAATTCGCTGCGGAGCTGGGCACGAAGCACCTTGCCCATCGCGTTGCGCGGGATGCTTGGCAGGCTGACGTAGCAGCTTGGAAGTCGTGTAGGCCCCAGCGCTTTGACCAATAAACGTTGCAGCGTTTCGAGCGTGAAGTCTCCGGCGGTGACCAGCGCCAGGGCCAAGTCTTCGATTCCGTCGGCGTTCTCGAACGCGAATGCCGCTGCGTCGATGACGGTGTCGAGCGCCAGTGCGGTGCGGTCGATGTGGTCGGGATCCAGCTTGACCCCGTCGCGGTTGATCACTTCGCTGTTGCGTCCGCGCAGGATCAGCAAGCCGTCCTCGCGCACGATGGCGCGGTCGCCGGGGTAGAACCAGCCGTCACGGAATGCGCTGGACGGGGTCTCGCCGAAATAGGCGTCCGCCATATAGCGCGTGCGCAGGCGCAGCAGTCCTTCCTCGCCGCTGTGCATCGGCTGGTGCCGTTCGTCGACGACTTCGGCGCGCGCGCCGGGCAGCAGGTAGCCGGCGGCACCGTCGGGAAGCCCGGTTTGGTGCGTCAGCAAGCGCGAGACTGTGCCGACTTCGGTCGAGCCGTAGACGAGCTCGATCCGCGCACACAACGCCGCGCGCAGCGCGTCGAGCAAGCGCGACGACGGCGACGCCCCGGCGACGGTGATTTCGCGCAGGCTGGTCGGGCGCCGTGTGGCTGCGCGCAGCGGTTCAAGCAGTGCGGCGAGTTGCATCGGCGAGCCCAGCAGCGATGCGATCGGGCTGCGGTGCAGCAGCTCGAGCGCATCGGCCGGGCTTGTCGCGTGGTACAGCGGCACGCCCTCGAGCAAGGCTTGCAGCGCGCAGTTGTAGCCGCCGGTGCTGCCCAGCCCCATCAGGCTGAGTTCGTGGCGCCAACGAATCTTCGCGACCTGTTCGGACGATCGCCCGACGCGTTGTGCGACGCTGCCCGGAACCACGCGTGACGCGCCGGTGGTGCCGCTGGTCAGCGTCAGACGCAGCAGCGCATGGTCGTCGTCAAAGTCGCGGGGCGCGATCCCGACAGCCGCGGCCGGTTCGAACCACGAGGAGTCCACGCAGGTGACCGGGGCGCCGGCGACGTCGCGCGCGTCGAGCGCACGATCGCTCAGTACATGGCCGGCGCACAGCGCCGGCGGCAGCGGCAGGTAGCCGAAGATCGAGGCACTGACCGCGGCCTCGTGCATGACAGCGAGGGTGATGATCCAATCCGCCGCGCGGTCGGCGATGTGCGTGGCGACGATGTCGCCGGCACCCACGCTCATCGCCCGTAGCCTAGCCGCAACCGAGCGCACCCGCGTGTTCAGTTCACCGAAGGTCATCCGGCCGTTCGGCGATTCGATCGCAAGCGCATCGGGCTGATAAGCGGCGTAGAAATACAGGTGGTCGATCGGGTTGTGGGCGAGTCGCACGGCGGGGCGTCTAGGGGCGTGCGCCCGGAGGGCGAGCACGCTGGGTTTCTGTACGGCAAAACCGATCCATTCTACGGATGAACACCCGCCGCCGGCCCCCATGATGCAGGGAGCGGGCGAGTCCGCCGCGGCGTTACGCCGAGCTCGGCAACACTGGCCATGGACCCCGTGCGCCGCTCCCGTATCATGCCGTTTTGCCTTGCGCGCGGCGTCGCCGTGCGCCGTCTGTCGTGTCGAACCGCCCCGTCTTGAATCCCTCCACCGTCCAGACCGCCTTGCGCGACCTCGCGCAAAGCCTGCGCGCGTGGCGGCTGTGGTCGCTGCTGGGCTGGCTGGAAATCCGCCAACGCTACGCGCGCTCCAAGCTCGGTCCGTTCTGGCTGACGATCAGCACCGGGGTGCTGGTGGCCACGCTGGGCGTGGTCTACGGCAGCCTGATGGGGCAGAAGATCAGCAGCTACCTGCCGATCGTCGCCATCGGACTGGTGGTCTGGAACCTGTTCTCGGCTTCGGTCAACGAAGGCGCGATGGCGTACATCAACAGCGCGAACTACATCCGCCAGGCGCAAACGCCGCGGCTTGTCTACATGTTCCAAGTAGTTTGGCGCAACTTGGTCATCTTCGCGCACAACGCGGTGATCGTGCTCGTCGTGCTGGCGCTGTTCGGCGTGCACGATCTGCGCGCGCTGCCGCTGTTCATCCCGGGGCTGGCGCTGTTCGTGCTCAACGCGACGTGGATCGCGATGGCGGCCGGGCTGCTGTCGGCGCGCTTTCGCGACTTGCCGCAAATCATCGCGGCGTTGCTGCAAGTGGCGTTCTACGTCACGCCGATCCTGTTCCGCGGCCACATGCTGCCGGCGCACGCGCAGTGGATCGTGCGCTTCAACCCTTTGAGCTACTGGATCGACCTGGTGCGCGAGCCGCTGCTGGGGGTGTTCCCGTCAGCGCTGGCGTGGGGCGTCGGCGGCGTGGCGGCGCTGCTGGGCTGGGCCGCGGCGCTGGGGTTGACCGGGCGCTACCACCGGCGCATTCCGTACTGGATCTGAAGCGATGGCCGCCGAGGTGCACCTGCGCGACGTTGCGCTCGACATTCCGATTTTCGACGTCTCGGGGCGTTCGCTGAAAAAGCGCGTGATGCGCCTGGGCCGGCGCAACCGCATTGCCGAGGACGCAACGGGAGTCGTCGTGGTGCGCGCGCTCGACGGCGTGAACCTGCATCTTGCCGCCGGGGACCGCCTCGGGCTGATCGGGCACAACGGCGCGGGCAAGTCGACGCTGCTGCGCGTGCTGGCGGGAATCTACGTGCCGACTGCCGGCGAGGTGACAATCAGCGGCAAGGCGGTGCCGCTGCTCGACATCAGCCTGGGCATGGACGACCAGTCGAGCGGGCGGCAGAACATCAGGCTGCGCGGCCTGCTGCTGGGCATGAGCGACTCGGAGATCGAGGCGAAGACCGAGGACATCGCCGCCTTCACCGAGCTGGGTGATTATCTCGACTTGCCGCTTCGCACGTATTCGAGCGGGATGAGGCTGCGGCTGGCGTTCGCGATCGCCACCGCGGTCGACGCCGACATTCTGTTGCTCGACGAAGTGATCGGCGTCGGCGACGCGTCGTTCCAGATCAAGGCCGGGCGCCGGCTCGCCGAACTGCGCGCGCGCGCCGAAATCGTCGTGCTGGCGATCCACAACAACCGCACGCTGCGCGAGACCTGCAACAAGGCGCTGTGGCTCGACAATGGTCGTCCGGTGGCGCTCGGCCCGGTCGACGAGGTGGTGTCGCGCTACGAGGCCAGCGGCGGCAACGCGGCGCTGGCCGGCTGACGGAGTCGGCGGCAGCGCCGCACGGCGTCTGCTACGCTCGCCCAGCATCGACCCGCTGCCGCATCGCGCCCCATGTCCCTGCTGCTGCTCGACCTCGGCAACACCCGCCTCAAGTGGGGCGTGTGGGACGGCGCGCGGCTGAGCGCGTCGGGCGCGCTCGCGCAGCTGGCCATCGAGCAGCTCGGCGAGGCGCTGGCGCCGCACGCCGGCGTGCGCGCGGCGATCGGCTGCGCGGTGGCCGGCGCGCTGCCGACGGCGCGCGTCGAGGCTCAGCTCGAGGAGCAGGGCTTGCGCGTGCAGTGGATCCATTCGCCGCCGCAGCAGTGCGGCGTGCGCAACGGCTACACGCACCCGGGCATGCTCGGCACCGACCGCTGGGCGGCGCTGAAGATCGGA
>JAJZHS010000139.1 GCA_021798395.1 Pseudomonadota bacterium | reverse complement strand
GCTGCGCGCGCAGCTCGAACTCGACGCCCTGCTCGTCACCCGCGCCGAGGACGGCATGAGCCTGTTCCGCGCCGACGGCGCGCTGCACGTTCCCGCGCAAGCCAAGGAAGTGTTCGACGTCTCCGGCGCCGGCGACACCGTGATCGCGACGCTGGCGGTGATGCTCGGCGCCGGCGCCGACCTGGCCGAGGCCGTGCGCACCGCCAACCGCGCCGCCGGGATCGTCGTCGGCAAGCTGGGCACTGCCAGCGTGACGCCGGCCGAGCTGTGGCCAGACAACTGAAGAGGATCCCTCGATGAGCAAACGCATCGTCGTCACCGGCGCCGCCGGCTTCATCGGCAGCAACGTCGTGCGCGGCCTCAACGCACGCGGCATCACCGACATCATCGCGGTCGACAACCTGACCCAGGCCGACAAGTTCGCCAATCTGGTCGACCTGCAGCTGGCCGACTACGTCGACAAGACGGTGTTCTACGACGGCTTCGCGCGCGGCCGCTACGGCCACGTCGACGCCGTGTTCCACGAAGGCGCGTGCTCGGACACCATGCAGCACGACGGCCGCTACATGATGGACAACAACTACGCCACCAGCCGTACCCTGCTCGACGCCTGCCTGGCGCAGGGCACGCGCCTGCTGTACGCGTCCAGCGCCGCCGTGTACGGCGCGTCGAGCCGCTTCGTCGAGCAGCCCGACTGCGAGCGCCCGCTCAACGTCTACGGCTATTCCAAGCTGCTGTTCGACCAGGTCGTCCGCCGCCACCTGCCGCACGCGCGCAGCCAGGTCGCGGGGTTCCGCTATTTCAACGTCTACGGCCCGGGTGAAGCGCACAAGGGGCGCATGGCCTCGGTCGCGCTGCACCATTTCCACCAGTTCCGCAAACAGGGCTACGTCGAGCTGTTCGGCGCCTACGGCGGCTTCGGGGCCGGCATGCAACGCCGCGACTTCGTCCATGTCGACGACGTCGTCGCGGTCAAGCTGTGGTTTTTCGACCATCCGTACAGCAGCGGGGTGTTCAACCTCGGCAGCGGGCGCGCGCAGCCGTTCAACGACGTCGCGCACGCCGTCGCCAACACCCTGCGCGCGGCCGACGGCCACGGCCCGCTGAGCCTGCAGCAGCTGGTCGACGAACGGCTGCTGCGCTACGTCGACTTCCCCGCCGCGCTGGTCGGCAAATACCAGTGCCACACCGAAGCCGACCTGGGCGCGCTGCGCGCGGCAGGCTGCGATCTCGCGCTGCGCGACGTCGCGCGCGGCGTGGCCGACTACGTCGAGCAGTTGCTGCTGCGCCACGCCTGAGCGCGCGGCGCGTCAGGCGCCGCCGAGCAGTTCCAGGAGCTGCGCCTCGTCGAGCAGCTTCAGCCCGAGTTCGCGCGCGCGCGCGAACTTGGAGCCGGCCTCGGCGCCGACGACGACGTAATCGGTTTTCTTCGATACCGAGCCGCTGACCTTGCCGCCGGCGGCCTCGATGCGCGCGCGCGCTTCGTCGCGCGTGAGCCGCGGAAGCGTTCCGGTGAGCACGAAGCTGCGGCCGGCCAGCGTCTGCGCGGGCCGCGCGACGGCCTTCTCCGGAAACGCCACGCCCGCGGCGCGCAGCTTTGCGATGACGTCGCGGTTGTGCGGCTGGGCGAAGAACAGCGCGATCGACGCGGCGACCACCGGGCCCACGTCGCTGACCTGCTCGAAGTCCTGCGCACCGGCCGCGAGCAGCGCGTCGAGGTTGCCGAAATGCCGCGCCAGCTCCTTCGCCGTGGCCTCGCCGACGTGGCGGATGCCCAGCGCATAGACGAAGCGCGCCAGCGTCGTGTGTTTCGACGCCTCGATCGCCCCCAGCACGTTGGCCGCGCTCCGGTCGCCCATGCGCGCGAGTCCGAGCAGTTGCTCGGCGCGCAGCGCGTAGATGTCGGGCAGGTGCTGGACCAGCTCGCGGTCGACCAGCTGGTCGACCAGGCGTTCGCCCAGACCCTCGATGTCCATCGCCCGCCGGCTGGCGTAGTGCAGAATCGCCTGCTTGCGTTGCGCGGCGCAATACAGCCCGCCGGTGCAGCGCCAGTCGGCTTCGCCTTCCGGGCGCTCGATCGCCGAGCCGCAGACCGGGCAGCGGCCGCCGAGCTGAGCGGGCAGATCGAACCACGGAACCTCGCCCTGCCGGCTGCCGGGAACCACGCCGACGACTTCCGGGATCACGTCGCCGGCGCGCCGCACGATCACCCGGTCGCCGACGCGCACGTCCTTGCGCGCGACTTCGTCGGCGTTGTGCAAGGTGGCGTTGGTCACCGTGACGCCGCCGACGAACACCGGCTCGAGCTTGGCCACCGGAGTCAGGCGCCCGGTGCGGCCGACCTGAACGTCGATCGCCAGCACCCGGGTGCTGCGCTCCTGAGCGGGATATTTGTGCGCCATCGCCCACACCGGCTCGCGGTTGCGAAATCCGAGCTCGCGCTGCACGTCGAGGCGGTCGACCTTGTAGACCACGCCGTCGATGTCGAACGCCAGCGCATCGCGCTGCGCCGCGGTGCGGGCGTGGAAATCGGCCAGGAACTCCGCGCCGACGCCGACCGCGCGCTGCGCGGCCACCGGCAGGCCGAACGCGGCAAAGGCGTCGAGCATGCCGTGCTGGGTGTCGGGCTGCTCGCCCCAGCCCTCGACCTCGCCCCAGCCGTAGGCGAAGAAACGCAAGGGGCGCTGCGCGGCCAGCCGGGGGTCGAGCTGGCGGATGCTGCCGGCGGCGCCGTTGCGCGGGTTGACCAGCGTGGTCTTGCCCAGCGCGCGCTGACGCGCGTTGAAGCGCTCGAAATCGGCGCGCAGCATGACGACTTCGCCGCGGACCTCGAGCACGGGCGGCGCGTTTCCGCTCAGCCGCAGCGGGACGCTGCGGATGGTGCGCACGTTCGACGTCACGTCCTCGCCGGTCTCGCCGTCGCCGCGGGTGGCGCCGCAGACGAGTTCGCCGCGCTCGTAGCGCAGGCTGATCGCCAGCCCGTCGAACTTGAGCTCGGCCTGGTACTGCACTGGAGGGTCGGAATCCTCGAGCCCGAGCCGCGCGCGCACGCGCTGGTCGAAGGCGCGGGCGCCGTCCAGCGACGCGGAGGTGTCGGTCTCCAGAGACAGCATCGGCACGCGATGCCGCACCGCGGCGAAGGTGCTCAGCGGCGCCGCTCCGACGCGTTGCGTCGGCGAGTCGGCGCGCAGCAGTTCGGGATGCGCCCGCTCCAGGTCCTGCAGTTCACGATACAGTGCGTCGTATTCGGCGTCGGGGACCAGCGGAGCGTCAAGCTGGTAATACGCGCGGTCGTAGCGCGCGATGTCCTCGCGCAGGCGCGCCGCGCGCGCCGCCGCATCGGGCTTGCGCATGCCGTCGCTCAACTGAACAAGCGCTGCGCGCTCGCGCTGCCGGCGTGCAGCCCACGCGCGTCGAGCGCTGCGTACAGCTGACGCAACTGCCCCTCGATCTGGTCCAGCGCAGCCGCCGACAGCGCCGCGCCGTTGTCGTCGACCTGGCGGGCGTCGAGCGCTTGCGCCAGCCGCTGGGCCGCGTCGCGCATGCGCGAAAACGGCCGCAGCGCCTGAGGGACGTGCGCCACGTCGAGCAGCAGTGTGGCGCGGCTGACCGGAACGTCGGGGTTGTCGGCCAGGTCGGCCTGCGCGTCGTACTGCAGCTGCACCAGCGGCAGCATCCGCGCGCCTTCGGGCGTCGGCGCCGCCGGTGCCGCGGCGTCGCGGGCGTCGTCGACCGCCTCGACCAGCGCCAGCCGGCCGGCTCCCAGCGAGGTGCCGAACCCTGCGGCCTGCGCCTGCTGGCGCAGGAAAACGACCCCCCAGGCCACTCCGCGCGCCTGCAGGTTGATCGACAGCTGCGCGTCGTTGGCCGCGGCAAACGCGTCGAGCTCGCGCGCGTGCTCGAGAACCTCGGCCATGTCCGGCAAGTCCGGCGCCGTGCCCAGCGCCTCGCCCAGGGCGTGGCACTTGGTGACGAACTCGGAGAATTCGATCGCGTTGAGCGCGCCGCTGCGGCTGGCCAACTGCACCGCCGCCTGCAGCTCGGCGTAACGCGCCTGCGGCTGCAAGGGCTCCCAGGCCTGATCGTGCGCGTTGCGGCCCTCGAACAGCATCGGCTTGGTCCCGGCGCGGGCAGCGCGCGGCAGCCTTTCGAGCAGCGCGCCTCCCGGAACCGGCTGCTCGAACAGGAAACTGGCGATGGCGTCGATCAGCGGGTCGATGCGCGCCGCCGACACGCGGGGTCGCGCCGGCTCGACCTCGGGCCCGGCCTGGCCGAGGTCCGGCTCCCGGCGTCCGTCGTCGTCCAGCTCGGGCGCGGCGGCCGGCTCGGTGCCGCGCCGGCGCCGCCGCAGTTGCCACGACTGCAGCACATTGAACGCCACCACCGCGGCGATGATCAGCGCGCCCGCCGCCAGCAGAGCCTGTTGCAAGGAACCCATCGCGTCTTTCGTCCTGTCAAGCGCCGCGCCTACGCGGCATTGTCGGCCATGCGCGCGGCCTGTTCCATATCGACCGCGACCAATCGCGACACACCTTGTTCCTGCATGGTGACGCCGACGAGCTGCTCGGCCATTTCCATCGCGATCTTATTGTGCGAGATGAACAGGAACTGCGTGGCGTCGGACATCGCCTCGACCAGGCGCGCGAAACGCTCGGTGTTGGCGTCGTCCAGCGGCGCGTCGACCTCGTCGAGAATGCAAAACGGCGCCGGGTTCAGATGGAAGATGCCGAACACCAACGCGATCGCCACCAGCGCCTTCTCGCCCCCCGACAGCAGGTGGATGGTGCTGTTGCGCTTGCCCGGAGGCTGCGCCATGACCTGCACGCCGGCGTCGAGGATTTCGTCGCCGGTCATCACCAGCCGCGCGGTGCCGCCGCCGAACAGATCCGGGAACAAGCGTCCGAAATGGCCGTTGACCGCGTCGAAGGTCTGCAGCAGCTGCGCGCGCGTTTCGGCGTCGATCTTCTGGATCGCCGCCTCCAGGGTCGACGCGGCCTGTTGCAAGTCGGCCAGCTGGGCGTCGAGGAACTGCTTGCGCGCGCGCGCCTGGCCGAGTTCGTCGAGCGCAGCCAGGTTGACCGCGCCGAGCGCGCCGAGGTCGCGCTGCAAGCGCTGTGCCTCGCGCGCGAGCTGCTCGGGCCGCGCCGACTCGGGAAGTTGCGCGGCCAGCGCGTCGACGTCGACCTCGGCCTCGGCCAGCTGGGCCGCGTATTGCTCGCCCTGCAGCCGCGCCTCCTGCGCATCGAGCTGGCGCGCGGTGATCGCAGCGCGCAGCGGTTCGGCGTCGCGCTCGGCGCGCAGGCGGGCTTCGTCGAGCGCGCGCAGGCGCGCCGTCAGCGCGTCGTGCCCGCGGCGCTGCTCCTGCAACTGTTGCTCGGCCGCGGCTTGCGCGTGCAGCGCGTCCTGCAACCCGGCCTGCGCGCTGGCGTCGTCGAGCCGCTGCCATTCGGCCGCCGCGTCGTCGAGCCGCAGCTGCAGCGCGCCGATCTGTTCGCGCGCGGTGCCGGCCACGCGCGCGGCGTCGGCGGCGCGCTGCTGCAGGCTGCGGATCGCGTAGGCGCATTCGCCCTGACGCTGCTCGAGGCCGCGCAGCTGCGCGCGCGCATCGCCGACGCGTGCCTGCACGCGCTGCACCTCGGCGTCGAGGTCGGCCTGCGCCTGCTGCGCCTGCGCCAGTTCGGCGTCGAGGTCGTCGAAACGCGCCTCGCTTTCGGCGCGCGCCGCGGCCAGTTCCTCGCCCTGGGCGCCCAGTTCGGCCAGGTCGGCGTCGAGCCGCCCGGCACGCGCCTCGGCCTCGCGCGCGAGCTGCTGCAGCTTGATCTGCTCGACCTGCGCACCGTGCAGCTGCTGGGTCAGCCCCTGCAGACGCCGCGTCTCGGCGGCGAGCTGCGCGCGCGCGGCATGCAGCGCCGCGTCGGCCTGCGCCGCGCGCTGGCGCGCGTCGTCGGCCAGCAGGAGCTGCGCCTTGCGCTGACGCTCCAGGTTCTCGATTTCCTGCGCCCGCGCGAGCAGGCCGCTTTGCTCGCTGTCGGGCGCGTACAGGCTGACGCCGTGGGCACTGACCGCGTGGCCGTCGCGCGTGACCAGCCAGGCTCCGCGCGGCAGCGCAGTCCCGCGGCGCAGCGCCTGGTCGAGCGATTCGGCGACGTACACGTGCGCCAGCCAGTCGTCGAGCACCGCGCGCAACGTCGGATCGACGTCGCGCAGCAGATCGCTCAGCGGTTGCAGCCCGGGCGGCGGCGCCTGCGGCACGCCGGTCTCCGGCGCGGCATAGAACGCCAGCTTGGCCGGCGGTGGATCGGCGGCGAATCCGGCCATGGCGTCGAGGCTGCGTACCTGCAGCGCGCCCAGCCGCTCGCGCAACGCGGCCTCGAGGGCGTTTTCCCAGCCCGCCTCGATATGAATGCACGTCCACAGCCTGGTCAGCTGGTCCAGGCCGTGGCGCGCCAGCCACGGTTGCAGCCGCCCTTCGGTCATGACCTTGTCCTGCAAGGCGCGCAGGGCCTGCGCGCGCGCCGTCGTCGCGCCCAGGTCGTGCGCCGCGGCCTGCGCCTCGCGCTGCGCGTGTTGTTGCGCGGATTGCAGCTCGGGCAGCGCTTCGTTGAGTTCGAGCACCCGCGCGTCGACCGCATCGCGTTCGCCCTCGATGCGCTCGACCTGGCGCGTCAGATCCTCCAGCCGCACGCCGTCGGGCCGCTGGAGCCCGCGACGCTCGCCATGCACGCGCTGCAGCCGCAATTCCAGCGCCTGCGCCTGCTGCGCCAGCGCGCGCGCGCGTTCGG
>JAJZHS010000138.1 GCA_021798395.1 Pseudomonadota bacterium | reverse complement strand
GCCCATGCGCCCGCTGCTTCCGGCCACCGCGACCCGATGGCGCGCGGCACGCGCTGGGGCGCCCGGTGCCGCGTTCACTGGGCCTCCGGCGCCGACGTCAGCGGCAGCAGCTTGTCGATCTCGGCGCGCGGCGCCACGATGGTCAGCGGGCCCGGCGCCGAGGCCGCGGCGGCCGGCGCGTGCGCCGCCGCGGCGGCGATCTGCGCCTGCAACTGAGCTTCGGTCAGCGTCTTCGGCGCGGCGCCGGTGTGCAGAGCGTTGATCTGCGCCACGAACGCCCTTTCCGAGGGCAGCGGATCGCCCTGGGTGCGCAGCAGCTTCCCGTCCTTGTCGAAGAACACCGAGAAGCGGCGCACCAGAGGCGCCTGATAGCCCTGGCGCAGGCTGAACACGTAGTCCCAGCGGTCGGCGTGGAACAGGTCCTGCAGCAATGGCGTGCCGAGGATCGCGCGCACCTGCTCGCGCGTCATCCCCGGCTTGAGCTCCGCGGCCATTTGCTTGGAGACGAAATTGCCCTGCACCACGTCGATGCGGTAGGGCTTGAACAGACTGGTCAGGTCGTGCCGCTGCACGGCCGAGCTGCAGGCGCCCAGCAGCAAGGTGGCACACAGCGGCAGCAGGCGCGCGCAGCGCATCGACAGGACGGGCATCGGGGATTCGGCGCGTGGTGGCCGCGCTCCGGGTGAACTATGATGTCCATTCTAAACACCTCGTTCGCCATGCCGGTTTCCAACGCCCAGGGCTTGCGCAGCACAGGACTCAAGGTCACGCAGCCGCGCCTGAAGATCCTCGAGATCTTCCAGAAGGGTGCGATGCGCCACATGACCGCCGAAGACGTGTACCGCGAACTGCTCAGCGACCAGTCGCACGACATCGGGCTGGCGACCGTGTACCGGGTGTTGACGCAGTTCGAACAGGCCGGCATCCTCTCGCGCACGCATTTCGAGTCGGGCAAGGCGTTCTTCGAAATCAACGAAGGCAAGCACCACGACCACCTGCTTTGCCTGGATTGCGGGCGGGTCGAGGAGTTCGTCGACGCCGAGATCGAGCGGCGGCAGCAAAGCATCGCGACCGAGCGCGGCTTCGTGCTGCGCGAGCATTCGCTGGCCCTGTATGCGAGCTGCGCGCGCGCGCAGTGCCCGAACCGCCCGCCGCCCGAAGACGACGCCGCCGGCGGTGCCGGCGGCACCGCGTGAACGCGGCGCGGTCAGTCGTCGCCGCCCTCGAGCATCGCCAGGCGCTGGCGCTCCTGGAATTCCTTGAAGGTGTCGATTCCCCGTAGCTGCAAAATGGTGTTGCGCACCGCGGCTTCGACCAGCACGGCGAGGTTGCGCCCGGCCTCGACCGGGATCAGGACCTTGCGGATCGCCACGCCGAGCAGATCCTGCCGCACGTTGCCGGTGGGCAGGCGTTCGAAGTCCTGATCCTGCGTGTCGCGGCGCACCAGGTGCACGATCAGCCGCAACCGAAGCTTGCGGCGTACCGCGGTCTCGCCGAAGATGGTGCGGATGTCGAGAATGCCGATGCCGCGCACCTCGAGCAGGTTCTGCAGCAGCGGCGGGCAGTGACCCTCGATGGTGCTTTGCGTGACGCGAAGCAGTTCGACGCAATCGTCGGCGACCAGGCCGTGGCCGCGCGAGATCAGTTCCAGCCCCAGCTCGCTCTTGCCCAGACCCGACTCGCCGGTGATCAGCACACCCAGGCCCAGGATGTCCATGAACACACCGTGCAGCGTGGTGCGGTTGGCGAACAGCTTGGACAGGTAGGCGCGAAGCACGTCGATGACGAACGCGGCCGGCTCCTGGGTCGTGAACAACGGGATGCCGGCTTCGTCGCTGGCGTGCACCAGCGCAGCCGGTGGCTCCTGGCCGTCGGCGATGACCAGCGCAGGCGGCTCCAGGCCGACGACGCGGCGCACGCGCCTGCCGCTGTCGGCCTCGTCGGCGTGCACCAGGTAGTGCACTTCGCGCCAGCCGAGGATCTGCACCCGGTAGGGATGGATGTAGTTCAGGTAGCCGACGAGGTCGGCGCCCGAGCTGGCGCCTTCGACTGCGGCGTCGTCGAAGCGGCGTTCCGGATTGCCTTGTCCTGCCAGCCACTGCCACTTCAGGAGCGCGGCATTGGCCTCGAACAGGCTGTCGGCGGACAGTGTCGACGCTTTCAACGCTTCACGTTCTCAAGCGGCGTGCTGCAGCGGCAACCAGTCGTGGACCAGGCGATGCATCGCGGTCGCGTCGGCAGCCTCGAGCAGGCGCTGGCGGAAGGCGTCGTCGGACAGCATCTCGGCGATCGTCGACAGGATCTCGAGATGCTTTCCCGAGGCGGCCTCGGGAACCAGGAGGAAGACCAGCAGCTGCACCGGTTGGTTGTCCGGGGCCTCGAACGCGACCGGGCTGCTCAGGCGCAGCAGCGCCGCGCTGGGCTGCTTCAGTCCCTTGATGCGGCCGTGGGGAATCGCGACGCCCTGTCCGAGCCCGGTGGAGCCGAGGCGCTCGCGCGCGAAGAGGTTGTCGGTGACCACCGCGCGCGCCAGGCCGAGATGGTTCTCGAACAACAGGCCGGCGGTCTCGAACGCGCGTTTCTTGCTGCTGGCTTCGACGTTCACCTGAACATGGGCCAGCGGCAATATCTGGGCCAATTGATTCATGATATGGAATAAGGGTTCACGCAGTCTCCCAGTGTATCGTTCGGGCGCCGGCGAGGCCGGCGCCCGAACGATCAGCCGGCCAGGTCCATGTGCTTGCTGGCAACCGCCTGGTGCGAGCGGGTGCGGTTCTTGTGTTCGACCACCTGGCGGTCGAGCTTGTCGACCAGTTCGTCGATCGCCGCGTACAGATCCTGGTCCTGGCACTCGGCGAAGATGTTCCGGCCCTTGAGTTGCAGATTGCACTCGGCTTTCTGTCGGCGTTCCTTTTCCTTTTGCTTCTCGACCGACAACAGCACGTTGACGCTGATCAGCTGGTCGAAGTGGCGTGCCACGCGGTGGAGCTTGGATTCGACATAGCTGCGCAACGCGGGGGTGACCTCCATATGGTGGCCGCTGATGGTCAGGTTCATAAGTCTCTCCTGGTACAGGGTCGTATCGTCGTGTTTCGGCCTCTCCCGCGCATCCAGCGCGGCGCCCGGCGCCGCGGCGCGCGCGCCTGGGGAGGGCGATTGAAGTGTGCGCCAGCGCTGCGCCAAAAGCAAGCCGCCGGTGTCGCTGCGGGATCTTATGGCGTGGATAAAGTGAGCCAAAAAGAGATGTACGCCGTCGATCTAACGGCATCATCGAGCAACTCTCACGAAATAAACGGTAACATGCACGCCGCCACGGGCTCGCTCAGGCGTGTGCGCGCAGCCCGGCCCTGGGGGCGCGCGCAAGGAATCGCCGGGCCGCCCCAAGATTCCTTGACCCCCTCGGGGGGCGGGCCGGGCGCAGCCCGGCCCTGGGGGCGCGCGCAAGGAATCGCCGGGCCGCCCCAAGATTCCTTGACCTCCTCGGGGGGCGGGCCGGGCGCAGCCCGGCCCTGGGGGCGCGCGCAAGGAATCGCCGGGCCGCCCCAAGATTCCTTGACCCCCTCGGGGGGCGGGCCGGGCGTAGCCCGGCCCTGGGGGCGCTCTTACAGCCAGCCCAGCCCGCGCGCCAGCATGCTGAACGCCACCAGCACGATCATCGGCACGAAGATCCGCTTCAGGTGGACGTTGGACAGGTGGTTGAGCGTCTTGGCGCCGAGCATGGAGCCGGCCAGCACGCCCAGCGCGACCGGCGCGGCGATCATCGGGTCGATATCGCCGCGCTGAAAGAAGATACCGGCCGAGGCCGCGGCGGTCACGCCGATCATGAAATTGCTCGTCGTCGTCGAGACCTTCATCGGCAGGCGCATCGCGGTGTCCATCGCCAGCACCTTGAACGTGCCGCTGCCGATTCCCAGCAGGCCGGAAACCAATCCGGCAACGTACATCATGCCGAAACCGGCAGGCACGTGCGCGACGCTGTAAGGGACTTCGCGCTGCGTACGGCGGTCGGTGTAGGTGCCGGGCAATCTCAGTCGCGTTGCCCAGGGGTGGTTCTGCACGCCCTGAGGAAGTTCCTCGCCGAGTCGCATCACAAGCGGGATCGCCGAGACCAGAAGGATGATGCCGAAGACGACGAACAGCACCGTATCGTTGAGCATCGACGAAACCAGGGCCCCGCATATCGCGCCGATCGTCGTGGCGATCTCGAGGAACATGCCCACGCGCAGATTGGTCATGCGGTCGCGCACGTACGCAGCTGCGGCTCCCGACGAGGTGGCGATCACCGAGACGATCGAGGCGCCGATCGCCGAGGCGAACGGAACCCGAAAGACGAGGGTGAGGATCGGCACGATGAACACGCCGCCGCCGAGCCCGGCGAGCGCACCGACGAAACCCGCGAACATGCTGCTCAGCGCGATGAAGACGAAATCTGCGAAGGTGCTCCCGGGCATGCTCGTCGTCGCCGCCTTGCCGACGTTCGCGCCGATGCCGAAAATGCTCACCAGCAGGATCGCCAGAACCAGCGCGGTGATGAGCACGTAGGTGCGGTCGCTCTCGATGGCGAAAGCGGCGATCGACACCGCGACCCGAATCACCGGAGTGGCCACCAGGATGAGCAGGCCGGCGCTGATGATCGCCATCGGCCTGCCGGCCTCGAGGCCGGCGATCACTCCGGGAAGGGTGTCGGGAAAAGTCGAGCTCGCGGCGTGGCCGAGCAACGGCAGGACGTAGCCGTAGACGACCCCGACGAGGATGACGCCAATGCTCAGCAACACGCCGCCGCGCAGCACGCCGCTGATGATGATCTCGGTCTTGCGAATGAGGTTGTCTTCGGCCCCGGCGAGGGTCGTCGTGTCGTTCATGATGTGCTGGGCACGCTGGCGCGCGCCGGAGGGCGGAGGCAGGAAACGGACCGGGAAGGACCGGCCATTCTACCGCGCGCATCGAGGCCGCCGCAGCCGCCGGAGGGTACCCCTCTGCGACAATGTGCGGCATGCAAAATCCCGATTCCACTTTGCCGGCGCCGGATTTCCTGCGCAAGATCTGCGCGCCGCAGCAGCTCGAAAGCGCGCTCGCCGCTTTGCCGCGCCCGTTGGTGTTCACCAACGGCGTGTTCGACATCGTGCACCGTGGCCACGTCACCTACCTGGCGCAGGCGCGCGCCCTGGGCGCGGCTCTGCTCGTCGGACTCAATTCCGACGCTTCGGCGCGTCAGCTCGGCAAGGGTCCGGAGCGTCCGCTCAACGCCGCCGAGGATCGCGCCGCGGTGCTCGCTGCGCTGGGCAGCGTCGACCTGGTGGTCGTGTTCGACGAGCCCGATCCGCTGGCCCTGCTGGATCGCGTGCGCCCGGACATTTACGTCAAGGGCGGGGATTACGCCATCGAGACCTTGCGCGAGACCGCGCTTGTGCGCAGCTGGGGAGGAACGGCCCGCGCGATCGCGTTGATCCCGGGACGTTCGACGACCGCGCTGGTGCGGCGCATCCGCGGCGCATGATGCGCGGCTGAGCGAAACTCCGGCTACGCGGTCTTGCGCTGCGTGGCCGGCGGGATGCGCAGTGCCTCGCGATACTTGGCGACTGTCCGCCGTGCCACGCTGATCCCCTGCGCAGCGAGCCGCTCGGCGATTTCACCGTCGGACAGCGGCCGCAGCGTATCTTCGTCGTGCACCATCTGGCGGATGATCGCGCGCACCGCGGTGCTCGAAGCGTTGCCGCCGGTGTCGGTGGCCAGTCCCGAGCCGAAGAAATACTTGAGCTCGAAGGTGCCGTGCGGCGTCAGCATGTACTTGTGCGTCGTCACCCGCGAAATGGTCGATTCGTGCAACCCGAGCTCGTCGGCGATCTCGCGCAGCACCAGCGGGCGCATGCCCAGTTCGCCGTGGCTGAAGAAGTTCTGCTGCCGCTCGACGACGGCTTGCGCTACCCGCTCGATGGTTTCGAAACGCTGTTGCACATTGCGCACGAACCAGCGCGCTTCCTGCAGCTGACCCGAAAGTCCGCCTCCCTCGCGTGAGCGCCGCAGCAGCTCGGCGTACAGGCCGTTGATGCGCAGCCGCGGCAGAACCTCCGGGTTGAGCACAGCACGCCAGCGCCGGCCCACGCGCTGCGCGAGCACGTCGGGCTGGACGGCCTGCGCGGTGCTGGCGCCGAATCGAGCTCCGGGACGCGGATCGAGCCGGGCGATCAGCTGCTGTGCGCAGCGCAGCGCGGGTTCGTCGACGTCGAGCGCACGGCCCAAACGCTTCCAGTCGCGCCGCGACAGCAGCGTCAGGTGCCCCCCGGCGCAAAGCGCCAGCGCCAGTTCGCGCGCAGGCGAATTCGGCAAACGGCGCAATTGCAGCTGCATGCACTCGGCGAGCGAACAGGCGCCGATGCCGGCCGGGTCGAAGCTTTGCACAAGGCGTAGCGCAACGCGCAGCGCCTCAGCAAGCGCCTCACGCTGCGCATCGTCCGCCTGCGCATCGAGTTCTGCGGCCAGTTGCTCGGGCCCTTCGAGCAAGTAGCCGTCGTCGTCGAGCGAATCGATCACCGCCTCGGCCGCCGCGCGCTCGGTCGGCGACAGCGGAACGCCGGCGAGCTGCGCGCGCAATTGCGCGCGCAAGTCGAGCGCCGCATGAGCGAGCCCGAGCGGGTCGAATTCATCGTCGCTGTCGCCGCTGCCGGCAGCCTGCCAGCTGTCGCCGGAAGTTAACTTGTCGAAACTGGCGGCCGACCACCCCATTACCGGCGCTGCTATTATGAATGTGGTGCGTTGGTGCGGCCTGCGGGCATTGGGGCGCGGTAGTACCG
>JAJZHS010000137.1 GCA_021798395.1 Pseudomonadota bacterium | reverse complement strand
GGCCGCGTTCGGCGCCGCGCCGTACGTGTTCCCGGAGAAGAAGATCCACCTGCAGTACACGACGACCAGTCCCAAGCTGCACAAGGCGCTCGGCGTCGACACCCCGGTGTTCGACTGAAGCCGCGGCGCGCCGATCGCGCGCGCCGGGTCCGTTTCGCGATCCCCGACCACCGCCGATCGAAGGTCAGCCGGCGCGCGCCGGCTTTTTTGCGCGTGATCGCCTATTGACTGGAAAAAAATCCCAGCTACTATGCGCTCCAGCGGCGCCGCGATCGCCGTGTCCGATCCCGACCCGTCGACCCGAAGGAGCACTCGTCATGACCCAGACCCGAATCCCCTTGCGCCCGCTGGTGCTGGCGCTCGCCGCCTGTGCCGCCTTGTCCGCCTGCGGCGGCGGCGGCGGAGGCCCCGCCGTCATCGGCAGCAGCCAGCTGGCCTCGACCTCGCTGAGCGGCAGTGCGATCGACGCACCGATCGCCAATGCGCAGATCACCATCACGGCGAACGCTCCGACCGGCGACACCGGCTCCAGCACCATCGGCACGATCGGCGCCAACGGCCAGGGCGGTTTCACCATCCAGGTCACCCTGCCCAGCGGCAGCGTTCCGATCTTCGCCAACGCGGTCGACCCGGCCAACAGCCTGGTCACGCTGAGCAGCTACCTGGGCCAGTCCGACGCGCTCGCCGCGGCCGGCACGCTGAACGCGGCCAGCAACCTGCCCGACCTCGACATCAGCCCGGTGACGACCGCCGCGCTGGCGGTGTACGCGCAGCTCAACGGCAGCAACTACGCGAATCTGACGCCGACGACCTACGCCACCAACCTGCAGACCTACGGCAGCGACATCCTGGCCATCGCCGCGGCGATCAAGGCGGTCGGCGACAATCTGTGCACGCCGTCCACCACGTCCATCAGCGGCGCTTCGACGACCAATCTGGCCACCATCATCGCGCAGGGCGCGGCGCTGAGCTCGGCCAATCCGACCACGTTGAGCACGGCCATCACCACCCTCGGCGGCAACTGCGCCAGCGTGCTCGCCAGCTTGCCCAGCGCGATCTCGGCCGACCCGTACTTCGGCCCCGAACTCGACCTCGGCGACGTCATCGACGCCGGCGTGACCACGGTGCCGGCCGGTACCTACCAGCTGCAGGGCGTCGTCGCGCAGACCGGATTCGGCGCCACCGCGTCGACCTTGAGCAGCACCTTGACGGCGCAGCAAGCGGTCGCTCCGGCCGATGTGTTCGACGACGCCGCGGTCAGCGTGTCGAGCACCGGCGCGATCAGCTCGACCGACGGCAACGTCAGCGGCAATCTGGTCGGCAACCTGTTGACCCTGTCGCTGATCGACCCGGCCACGGGAACGACCTACACGCTGCGCGGCAAGGTCGGCTCGCTGCCGACCGCGCTCAGCGGCGGCGCGCAGGCCTACGCGCTGCGCAGCGGCGGCATCTACACCGCCACCGGCGGCGGCACGATGCTGGCGAAGTTCGACGCCGTGCTCGCGCCGACCTCGGCGACGCCGGTGTGGAACGGGATCACGCCGCCGTCTTCGGCCAGCGGCGACGGCATCCGCTGCAGCAACGGCTTTCCCTTGCGCCTCGACGTGTTCGCCGCGCACGACGGCGGCGGCTCGATCGGCGAATGCGTCAGCGCGTCGCCCGGCAGTTGGACGCTGAGCGCGGCGACGCCGACCGGCAGCGGCGACAACTTCAGCTTCGAGGACCCCAGCCGCTCGACCAGCAACCCGGGCTCCGGCTACACCAACGGCATCAGCTCCACGCCGCCGACCTTGAGCGCGCCGATCTGGTCCGAGGTTTCGGGCGCGCCGTTCGTGCTCGGCGCGTCCGGCGCCCAGCTGACGGTCAACGGCACCACGCTCAGCGGCACGCTGTACTACGTCATGGGCACGCAGACGGCGGTCCTCGCCAGCGGCAGCGGCGGCACCGGCGCCAACACCCTGCTGCATCTGCACGACAACCAACTGACGCAGGTTTCCGAGGCGTCGCGCAACGACGGTGCGAGCCAGGGCGGCGACGCCGGCAGCGGCGCGGCCAACGGCGACCATTGAAATCGGCCCGCGGCGCAGGCGTGCCGCGGGTGTGCTGCAATAGCGCCGATGCAAGGCGCCGCCGATCCCTGGGCCGACTGGCTGCTGCGCCGCCGCGACGGCGGCAGCGCGGCGCTGGCGCGCGGCACCCGCGCGCGCATTGCCGCACACGCCCGACGGCTGCTCGGCCTCGCCGATCTCGCTCCGGGGCTGACGCTCGCCGACATCGGCTGCGGCGAGGGCGTGCTGAGCTGGCAGGCGTGCGCGATGACCGCAGGCGCGCTGCGCGTCGAACTCAGCGACGTGTCGCCGCGGCTGTTGCGGCGCGCGCGTGCCGTGGCGCGCCTGGGCGGCCACGCCGCGCGTTGCCGCTTCAATCTTGCCGATGCCACCCGGCTGAGCCACCTGCCCGATTCGAGCGTCGACATCGCGGCGCTGCGCGCGGTGCTGGCTTATGTCGACGACAAACCCGCGGCGCTGCGCGAAGCGTGGCGGGTGCTGCGCCCGGGAGGACGGCTGGCGCTGGCCGAGCCGATCTTCCAGGACGAGGCGCTGGCCGCGGCCGCGCTGCGGCATGCGCTGCAGATCGGCGCCGAAGCCGACCCGCTGCTGCCGCTGCTGCTGCGCTGGAAAGCCGCGCAGTTTCCGCTCGACGCGGCGGCGATCGCGCGCCATGCGGCGTGCAGCCACAACGAGCGCGACCTGTTGCGGCTCGTGCGCCAGGCCGGTTTCGATCGCGTGCATCTGGAACTGCACATCGATCTGCAGGCGGCGGACCCCTGCGACTGGGAAACGTTCATCGCGCGCGCGCCGCACCCCCTGGCGCCGCCGCTGGCCGACATCCTGCGCCAGGGCTTCGACGCCGCCGAGCGCGCGCGCTTCGAGCGCACGCTGCGCCCGCTGGTCGAAGCCGGGCGCATGCAGACCGACGACCGGATCGTCTATCTGGTCGCGTGCAAGCCGGCCTGAAAGCGGGCTGCCGCGATGGTCAGGGCGCGGGGGCCTCGACGCTGAACAGCAGATCGGGAACGCGCAGCGCTCCCGGGTCGATCCCCAGATGCAGCGCTCCGCTGCTGCCCAGCGCGCAGATGCCGTGCTGAAGGTGCAGGCGCTGCGCGCCCTGACCGTCCTCGATCCAGCTTCCGTTCTGGCTGGTGTCGGTGTAGATGTAGGCGCCGTTGCGCCAATTGATCACCGCGTGCTGCCGCGACACGCCGTTGTGCTGCAGCACCACGTCGGCGCGCGTGTCGCGTCCGATGCGGATCGGCCGCTCGGCGCCGAACGTCAGGTTCACGCTTCCGTCCGGGCTGCGCAGCGTCAGCAGCAGCACAGGCGCCCGCGTACCGTCGCCGGGGCAGGCGTACGCCCAGGCCCGACGCTCGCCTTCGGGCCCGGTCGACGTCAGCAGTTGCAGGCAGCTGCGCACGGACGCGGGCAACGCGGCGTGCACGGCATCGTCGAGCAGGATCTGGCCGTCGCTGGCCGCAGTGGCCAGGCTCGACGCGCGCAGGATGGTGTCGCCCTCGTAACGCGGCGGCCGACACAGCACCGCGCCGAAACTCAGCCCCACGTCGAGGTCCAGCCGCAGGCGGCGATCGATGTTCGCGCACCAGCGCGCCAGTTCGGCGCGCAACAGGCACGCGCACTGCAGCGCGCGCTCGGATTGCTCGAACAGCACGGTCAGCGTGCTGCTGTCGGCGCGCGCCACCAGGCCCGATGCGGCGGCGGCGCGGTGCGCGAGCCGATTCACTGCATGGTCCATGAAGGCGCGCGCCTTGGCCTCGCCCAGCAGCATGAACAGACGGTGGGTCTGCGGAATCTGCGCGGTCAGCGCGACCATCTGCTCGGCGCGGCGCGCCCCCAACAAACGCTCGAACATGGCGCGCCTTCAGTCGATCGGGCGCAGCACGCTGATCCAGCACGGCGCGTCGGCGTCCTCCGGCCGGTGCCCGGTGCGCGTCCCGGACACGCGCACGCGCGTGCCGTCGTCCAGCGTCCAGCAGGCGGCTTCGGGAAGCGGCTCCGGCGTGACCACGCAGATCCCGCGCTGCGCGTCTTCGCCCACTTGCATGACCAGCCATTCGCGGGTTCCGGCGGCGCCGCGCAGCACGCGCGCGCATGGACGGAACCGACCGCGCGGATCGAGCAGCAGCGCGTCGACCTCGGCGCGCAAACGCGCGTCTTCGGACTGCGTCAAGCCACTGCTGGGCGGCGCGCCCGCCTCTTCGTTGGCAGCTCCCATCGTGTCCTCGCTTCGAGCGGAACGGCGACCAGCGGCCGCCGACGTTCCCCCAGCATACATCGGCGCCCGGCGTGCGGTGGCGCACGGCCGCATGGCAAGACCCTGCAAAGAACATGTGCCTTGGCCCGTCCGGGCGCGCGCCCTATAGTGGCCGCATGCACGGAGCCGATCGCATGCAGATCCGTTTGAACATCGACGACGCCTTCCTGCGCGACATGCAGCGCAAGGTCGGCGACGCGGCCACGGTGTCCGACCTGGTCCGGGACGCGTTCACCATCCTGAACTGGGCGGTCGACGAAGCCGTCAACGGCCGGGTGGTGCTCAGCGCGAACCGCGACGGCGATGAACTGCACCGCCTGGTGATGCCGACGCTGAGCCGGATCGAGGCGAGCGCGCGCGACGCGCACCGGGGCTGAACGTGCTCGACCTCGAAGCCGCCCGTCCGGTGGTTCCGTCCGAGCCCAGGCTGGGTGCGCTGACCGGCGCCGGAATCGGCCTGGCGCGGATCACGCTGTGGATGATCGGCGCGGTGCTGGCTTTTTTGATCTGCACCTTCGTCTACCAGGAAACGACCTTCAGCGCGCTGACGACCGGCGCTTACCGCGACGCGATCCGCAACGCGGCGCGGGGCGAAGGCAGCGCCCTGTCGTCGCGCGACGCCGCCCTCGAAACCTTGCTCGACGCGGCGCGCCGACCGGCCACGGCGCAGACGCGCGCCGCGGTGCGCGAAGCGGCCGCGGCGCTGCGCGCGCTGGCGCCGCATGGAAGCGCCGGTGCTTCTCTGCGCGCGCTGGCCGCCGAACTGAGCGACGACGCTTCGGCCGAGGTGCTGCGCGCCGCAGCGCGGCGCGCAGCGTTGCTGCTGCCGACTCCAGGCGCCGAGGCGCGGCAGCAGCAGCACGCGCTGTTGCAGGCGTATCTCGACGCGATCAACACCACGCGCGAATTCTGGGCCCGCATCGCGCAGTTGATCCTGCTCAATCTGCTGTTGCCGGTGCTCAGCGCGCTGCTGGGTTATGTCTTCGGATCGGCCCAGGCGCCGCGCTGAGCCGCTGCGCGCGCGCGCAGCGCGGGCGTGGCCTGCGGCGCTGCTGTGCGTCGGATGCGCCGCGCAGCTGGCGCCGCGCGCCGACCCCGAACTGGCCGCGGCGCTGCGCGCGGCGAACCGCGACACCCAGATCCTGCTGCAGACCTTGCGCGCGCCCCGGCCTGCGCCGTGCCGCGCGCGCGACGCGACCTACGCCGATCTGGTCGGCCGCTTGCGCGCGCTGCAGATGCAGGCCGTCGCGCGCGCAGTTCCCGCCGCCTCGCTGCTGGCGCGGGCGCAGCCGAAGCTGCGCCGGATCGACCCCGGTTTCAGCGCCCAGCCCAGCGCGCGCGCCCTGGCCGGCGCAGCGGCCACGCTGCAGCAGATGCACGTGGTCGATTGCGCCGGACGGCTGCACGGAGCGGCGCTGGCCGCGCTGGCCAACCAGGCCGACGTGTTCCTCGGCCAGGCCCTGGCCTACGAAGCGATGCTGGAGCGTTGAGTGCGCCATCGACGCGAGCCCCTGGTGCAGGCGCTGCTCGACGCGGCGCGCGAGGTCATCGGCGACGATGTGTCGCGGCTGCGCGGATTCGTCCGCGCCCAGCTCGACGCCCTGGCGCAACAGGCGGTGTTCATCGCCGCCGGAATCGTCGACGGCAGCATCGACCCGCCGATGCAGCGCCATTTCCTGGACGCGCTGGCCGAAATGACGCGCAGTTTCGTCAATACCCTGGTCGGACTCGGCGAGATCGCCGCCGAACGGCTGTGGAACGCGCTGGTCGCCGCGCTGTGGGACGGAATCTCGCGGCTGGCCTCGATTTCTCTGCCGCCGCACCCCTGAGGCTTTGCAAAACCCGGATATTCGGCAATCATCGCGCTACTTTCCCAGGGGATGGCTCGATGACACGCACCCACGACGCGGCGCACGCTGCGCACGACAGCTACGACTACATCGTGATCGGCGCCGGTTCGGCAGGGTGCGTGGTCGCCGCGCGCCTTGCCCTGCAAGGCTCCGTGTGCCTGGTCGAAGCCGGCGGCGATTCCCGCGACGCGGTCGTCACGGTGCCCATGGGGCTGCCGCTGCTGCTGCGCGGACGACGGCACAACTGGGGCTTCGACACCGAGCCGCAAACGGCGCTGAACGGCCGGCGTCTGTACTGGCCGCGCGGCAAGGGCCTGGGCGGCAGCAGCGCGATCAATGCCATGGTCTACATGCGCGGCGACCCGTCGGACTACGACGCGTGGGCCGCCGCCGGCTGCGCCGGCTGGGACTGGGCGTCGCTGCTGCCGCTGTTCCGTGCCCATGAAGCGCAAAGCCGCGGCGCCGACGCATGGCACGGCGCCGACGGTGCGCTGCCGGTGGGCGACATCGCACGGCCCAACGCCTTGAGCCTGGCGTTCGTCGCCGCCGGGGCCCAGGCCGGACTGGCGCCGCGCGCCGACTTCAACACCGACGTGCGCGACGGAGTCGGCCTCGTCGTGTCGCCGTTGATCGCGCTCATGGAAGACCAGGT
>JAJZHS010000136.1 GCA_021798395.1 Pseudomonadota bacterium | reverse complement strand
TTCATCGCCGCCACCGTGGCCATGCTCGACACCAGGCCGCCGAGCAGTCCGGCCAGCAGCAGCCCGCGCCCGGCGCCGAACAGCCGCAGCGCGACGTGCGCGCCGCCCTCGATGAGCATCATCGACACCGCCAGCAGCCACAGCAGGTGCGGGTTCAGGCCGCTGAGCCAGCGCAGCGGCCGGTCGGGCAGCAGCGGCAGCACGATGAGCACCGCGGCCGCCAGCAGCAGCAGGTGGTTGAGTTCGTCGGCGCTGAGCGCGTGGCGCGCGAAGCCGTGCAGCCTGGCCTTGACCGCCAGCAGGCCGGCGACCAGCACCGCGAGCGCGGCGCCGAGCGCGGGCGCGCGCATGCTCAGCGCGCCCAGCAGCAGAGTGACGAGCAGCGCGAGCTCGCTGGTGATTCCGGGGTCGTCGCCGCGCGCGCGCCAGTAGCCGGCGACGATCAGCGCGCCGGCAGCCAGCGCCACCGCGGCCAGCGCGGCCTCGCCGAAACCCTGCGCCAGCGCGCCGGCGAGCGCGACCAGCGCGAAACTGCGCATGCCGGGCTGGGCCTCGTCGACGCCGTCGTCGCGCTGCCGCTCCAGGCCGATCAGCAGCCCGGCGCCGAGCGCGGCGCCCCAGCCGGCAAGTTGTTCGAGCGCAAAGGCCATGGTGCAGGGCTCCGTCGCCGCGGGTTCGCAGCCAGCATAACGCGCCGCCGCGCGCGCCCGCCTGGATACCCGTGGCAGTTTGTTTGCGCGACATCAAGGCGAACCACCGCGCAGCAGGCTCAGATGTCGGCTGAACCATTGCCCTGCAGGCTGATTGATGAACATCCTGATCATCGGCGGAGTCGCCGGAGGCGCCACCGCGGCGGCGCGACTGCGCCGCGTCGACGAACACGCCCGCATCGTGCTCGTCGAGCGCGGCCCCTACATCAGCTTCGCCAACTGCGGGCTGCCCTACCACCTCTCCGGCGCCATCGCCGAACGTGCGCAGCTGCTGGTGACCACCGCCGAGCGCTTCGCGGCGCGCTACCGCGTCGACGTGCGCACCGGGACCGAAGCGGTGGCCATCGACCGCGCGCGCCGCGAGGTGCTGCTGCGCGACGTGGCCAGCGGCAGCACCCGCACCGAGTCCTACGACCGCCTGCTGCTGTCGCCGGGCGCCGAGGCGCTGCGCCCGCCGCTTCCCGGAATCGATTCGCCTCGGGTGCATACCCTGCGCAACATCCCCGATCTGGACCGCATCGTGCGCGGGCTCGACGGAGCCCAGCGCGCGGTGGTGGTCGGCGGCGGCTTCATCGGCCTGGAAGTCGCCGAGAACCTGCGCGAGCGCGGTCTGCGCACCACCCTGGTCGAAGCTGCGGCGCAGGTCATGGCGCCGCTGGACGAGGAAATGGCCGCGATCGTCCACGCCAGCCTGCGCCGGCACGACGTCGCGCTGCTGTTGAACGAGCGCGTCGAGCGTTTCGACGACACCGCCGACGGCGTCGTGCTGTACCTGTCGAGCGGGCGGCGGCTGCGCGCCGACCTGGTCGTCCTGGCCATCGGCGTGCGCCCCGAGGTCACGCTGGCGCGCGCCGCCGGACTCGATCTGGGCAGCCGCGGCGGAATCCGCGTCGACGCGTTCCTGCGCACCTCCGACGCCGACATCTACGCCGTCGGCGACGCCATCGAGGTCGAACAGCGCGTCAGCGGCCGCGCCGCGCTGGTGCCGCTGGCGGGCCCGGCCAACCGCCAGGCGCGGCTGGCGGCCGACAACATGCTGGCGGCGAGCGACGCGCAGCGCCGCCGCTACCGCGGCGCGCTCGGCACCTCGGTGCTGAAAGTGTTCGAGCTCGCCGTGGCCTGCACCGGTCTGGGCGAGGACCAGCTGCGCGCGCACGGCGTGGCCTGCCGCGGCACCGTCACCCACGGCGCGTCGCACGCCTCGTACTACCCGGGCGCGCAACCGCTGACGCTGAAGCTGGTGTGGGACGACAGCGGGCGCATCCTCGGCGCGCAGGCGATCGGCGCCAGCGGCGCCGACAAGCGCATCGACGTCATCGCCACCGCCATCCACGCCGGGCTCGACGTGCGCGAACTGGCCGAGCTCGAACTGGCCTACGCCCCGCCGTTCGGTTCGGCCAAGGATCCGGTCAACGTCGCCGGCTACGTCGCCGGCAACGTGCTCGACGGCAGCTGCCCGATGATCGATTGGCGCACGCTGCGCGCGCGGCTCGACGGCGGCGCGCAGCTGCAGCTGATCGACGTGCGCAGCGCCGAGGAGTTCGCCGTCGGCAGCCTGCCCGGGGCGCGCCACATCGCGCTGGAGACGCTGCGCGAGCAGCTGGCCCTGCTCGACCCGGCCGCGCCGACCGTGGTCTTCTGCCAGGTCGGGCTGCGCGGCTACCTGGCGCTGCGCGTGCTGCTGCAGCACGGCTTCGCCGACGTGGTCAATCTGTCAGGCGGCTTCAAGACCTACGCCTGGGCCTGCGGCCGCCAGGACAACCCCGACCTGTTCGACGCCGAGGAGATCAAGCCGGCGCCGCGACGCGTCGTCGACGCCGCGCTGGCCGGCGACTGAACTGAAAACCGCGCGCGCGGCGCCGGCCCGGCCCCGGCGCGGCCTGGATCAGGCGCCGGAGGCGCCTTGCGCGGCCGGCGCCGCGGCGGCGTCGATACGTGCGATCAGCACGCTGAGCGCGGCCAGGATCGCGTCGCGCCGCGCGACCAGCGCGCTGCCCAGCCGCGCCACGCCGTCGTCGTCCGCGCCGTGCGCGGCCCGCAACAGGCCGCGTGCCAGGTTGTGCACCTCGGCGTGCGTCTCGGCCAGCGCGCCGAATTCGGCCAGGTGGCCGAAGTGCTCGCGCCCGCCGCCGTCGTACCACTGGCCCAGCCTGCACTGGTGGCAATCGGGAACCGCCTCGGGCTCGCGCATCGCGTCGCCGTGGTTCAGCTCGTCGAAGATCTCGGCGACGAACATCCGGTGATCGTCTTGCGCCCCCTCGAGCAGCAGCCGGGTCGCCGCCAGCTCCATGGCGCGCACCTGGGCGTCGAGCTGGTGCATGGCGTTGTCGACCTGGCCGAGGTTGCGCATCGAACTCTGGCTGGTGCCGTCGATGCGCCGCGCGTGCGCGGCGATCGCCTCGGTGCCGCTGCCGACCTCCTCCGTCGCCGTCTGCACGATGCGCGCCAGGTTGCGCACCTCGTCGGCCACCACGGCGAAGCCGCGCCCGGCGTCGCCGGCGCGCGCGGCCTCGATCGCCGCGTTCAGCGCCAGCAGGTTGGTCTTGTACGAAATGTCGCGGATGGTCGCGACGATGCCGTCGATCGCGCGCACGCGTTCGAGCAGTGCCGACACCGCCTCGCCGTTGTCGCGCACGGCGTCGCCGACGTGTTCGACCGCGGCCGCGGCGCCGCGCATCGAGCCGCCGACGGCCGCCGCCGACGCCTCGAGGTCGCGCAGCACCGCGCGCATGCGCACGGCCATGGCCTCGAACTGGGTGCGGTCGGTGATGTCGCGCCAGGAAGCGTGGAACGCAACCACCATCCCGCCCGTGTCGCGCAGCGGCGCGAAACGCAACGCAAAGGTCAGCGCGCCGATGCGGACGGTCTCGGTATGCACCACGACGTCGCCGCGCTGCAGCGCGGCGAAGACGTCGCGCACGCGTTGCGCGTCGGTGTGGAAACGGTGGATCGGCATGCCGAGCGCTTCGCGCACGTCGGCGCCGCCCAGATTGGCGTTGAGGCCGTGGTGCAGGCGCGCCAGGGTCTCGCGCGCGGTCGGGTTCAGATAAATGATCCGGTTGTCCAACTCCGGGTCGGCGTCGGCGAGCATTTCGAGCGAATCGAGCGGGTCCAACGCTTGGCGGACGACATGGAACAGGTCGGGCGACACGGTCGATCCTTCGTGAGCAGGTTGGGGAAATCTCGAATCCGGTGAATTCTGGCCCGACCAAAGGTTGCAGATTTAGCGGATCCGCAATATTTCTCAAAAATTCACCTATTTTGTTGCATTTTGGCACTTATTGTCATTTGGGCCCCGCCGGACGCCGCTCCGCGGCGCGCGCTCAGCGCGCGACGTGTCCGGCCAGCCAGGCCGCCAGCTGCTGGTTCGCGGCGCGGCGCGCAGCGGCGTCGTGCGCGCGATGCGCCCGCTCGTGCCAGCGCGCGGCCTGGTCCGCCCCGGCCAGCCCGCAGTCGCGCAGGAACGCGCTCAGCGCACACGTGTCGAAGTCCGCGGCACGATGCACCGGAACGTCGTGCATGTGCATCCAGTGGTAGGCCAAGGCGCCGAGCGCGGTGCGCAGCGGTCCGCCCGGGGCGGCCGTCAGTCCGACTGCGGTCCGGCGCGCCGCCCAGGCCGGGAAATCCTCCGCGGGCATCGGCCGCGCGATTCCGTAGCCCTGGCCATGGGTCGCGCCCAGGGTCGTCACGGCTTCGATGATCGCCGCGTTTTCCAATCCTTCGACAATGACTTCCTTCTCGAAGTCGCGACCGATCTGGACGATGGTCCGGATCAGGCTCAGCGCCTTGACCGGGTCGCGCCCGATGTCGAGCACCAGCGCCTGGTCGACCTTGATGACGTCGAACGGAAGGCTGGCCAGCCGCTTGAGGCTGCTGAACCCCGAGCCGAGATCGTCGATCGCCAGTTGCACGCCCAGGCCCTTCAGCGCCGTGATCGCCGCGTCGCGCCGCGCCTCGTCGACTTCCTGCGACTCGAGCAGCTCCAGCGTCAGCCGGCCGGGCGGCAGCGCGTGGCGGCGCAGCGCCTCGTCGACCCAACCCGCGCAGTCCGGGTGCAGCAGGGTGGTCGGCGGCAGGTTCAGCGAAATCTCGACGTCGATGCCGTCGGCGCGCCATTGGGCCAGCAGCTCGAGGCTGCGCCCCAGCCCCAGGCGGAACAGCGCGTCGAGATCGGCGTCGCGCAGCGCCGGCAGGAACGCCCCCGGGGGGATCACGCCGCCGTCGCGCCCGACCAGGCGGGCCAGCGCCTCGACCTTGCGCAGGTTCCCGTCGTGCAGCTGCACCACCGGCTGCACGTGCATGCGCAAGCCGCCCGCGTACAGCAGCTGCCGGTACGCGTCGGCGTCCTGCTGGCGCACCAGCGGCTGGCGCCGGCGCAACTGGTCGTCGATCAGGTTCCAGCGGTTCTGCACCGCGCGCAGGAAGGTGCGCGCCTGTTCGGTGTCGAACTGCCCGGGATACGCGCCGTACAGCAGCAGGACCGAGTCGGCCTGCCCGGCGCGCCGCAGCGGGACCGCCGCCATGCTGCGGATGCCGAGTTCGGCGGCTGTCTCGCGCCACGGCGCCAGGGCGTCGTTGCCTTCGTAATCGGCCGCCGTCGTGATCGCCTCGGTGCGCCAGGCCTGCGCCGAGGGGCCGCGGCCGGTCGGACTGTCGGGGTCGAGCGACGACGCGAGCCCCGGAGTCGACAGGATCTCCGCGATGCGCGCGCCGTGACTTCCGGCGCTGGCCTGCACCGCCAGGATGCCGCTGCTGTCGGGCCGCTGCAGCACGCTGGCCTGGATTCCGGGCAGCATGGCCAGCGCATGCAGCTTGGCCTCGATGACCTCGGCCCAGGCCTGGCCGGGGCCGGGCGCCGGCCGCGCCAGGTACGCGTTGTACGCGCTTTGCACTTCGAGCATCGCATCGAGCTGGCCTTGCAGGTCCATCTGCAAGCGCGCGTCGACCACCCGCAACAGGCGGTAGCGCGCCCGCGCATGGTGTCCGCTGGCGTCGAGGTGCCACCCCAGCAGCTCGCGCAGCAGCTGCAGCGCCGCGGCCAGCCACGCCGGCGTCACGCCGACCAGCGCGTGCAGCAGTCCCAGGCTGCGGGCGCGGTCGCGGATGCGCGCCGCGGTGGTTCCGGAGTCGAGCAGGAAGCGCAGATGCTGGCGCTGGCTGTTGCGCAGCCGCTCGATGCGGTCGGGCTGCAAGGCGTCGAGGATCGCGCGCGTCGCCGCCTGCTGCCGCAACTCTTCGAACAGGGTGTCGACGAATCCCTGCTCGACGGCGTCGAGCACGTCGCGGATCTGGCCCAGCAGCTGGCGGGCATCGCTGCCGAACGGATCGAACGGCGGCTCGGCAGCGTCCTCGTCGCCGTGCGCTCCGGCGAGCAGCCACCACGCCGTCCGCGTGGCTTTCTGGTGCTTGATCCGGTACATGGTTTCGTCGGCCTTGCGCAGCAGCGCATCGGGCACGTCGCCGTCGCCCGGCGCGAGCGCCACGCCCATGCTCAGTCCCACGCGGGCGATGCGTCCGGAGCCGAGGTCGAACGGCGCCTGCACCGCACGGTGCAGGCGCTCCAGAACCGCGTCGAGCTGCGCCGCAGCGCGCTGCGCGTCGAGGTCCTCGATGACGAGCACGAACTCGTCGCCGCCGAGCCGCGCGACCAGTTCGTCGCCGCGCATCAGCGCGTGCAGCCGCTCGCCGAGCTGGCGCAGCAGTGCATCACCGACTTCGTGGCCGTAGCGGTCGTTGACCGGTTTGAAGTCGTCGAGGTCGGCCAGCCCGACCGCGACCATCGACCCCTGGTGGCGCGCGCGCCCGATCGCCTGCTCCAGGTGCCGCTCCAGCGCGCGCCGGTTGGGCAGATCGGTCAGCGGGTCGACCAGCGCCAGCCGCTCCAGCCTGCGCTGCAATTGCTCGCGCTCGGTCACCTCGACGATGGTCCACACGATCAGCGAACCGCCGCCGCGGTCGCCGCCGTCGTCGACCCGGCGCCCCGACAGGTCGACGCACGCCGGCGAGTCGTCCAGGCGGCGGACGTCCACCGCGCGCGCCAGGGCTTCGCCGTGGCGCAGCGCATGCCGCGAGAGGTCCGGAAGCGGCGACCGCTCCCACTCAGGCAGAAGCTCGGGAACGGAGCGGACGATCGCG
>JAJZHS010000135.1 GCA_021798395.1 Pseudomonadota bacterium | reverse complement strand
CGCCGGATCGATCAGGCCCAGGCCCAGCGCCAGGGCGGCGCCTTCGGTCAACCCGCTGCCGACCACCAGCCATCGGCTGCGCGGCTGGCGCCACGCCGGAATTCCGCGATCTGCCGCCAGGATCCGTGCCTGCGCGTAGACGAACGCCGCGCCGAGCAGCGCGCAGGCGCCGACGTAGGCCGGCTGGCGGCGCCACAGCGCCAGCGCGCCGAACACCAGCAGCAGCGGGGCGATCGTCGCCTCGCGGGTCATCCACGACGCCGCAAGGTGACGGTAGGCATTGAGCGCGCGCCACGGTCTGCCGATCTCGAACCACACGCAGGTCAGCCCGCACGCGATCAGCGCCAGGCCGAGCGCGATGTCGGCCGTGGCATCGCCGCCCGCGGCGGCCAGCGGCGCGCTCCACAGCAGCACCCCCGCGCCGCTGCCGCCGGCTATGAAGTTGGTCGCTGCGCGCCAATCCCAGTTGGCCTGCAGACGCGGCGCGATGCGCGCCAGGATGCGCGGCGATGGCGCGTTCATGCCTGGTCCCAGATGTAGTAGACCGAGGGCCCGGTGCCGAGCTCCTCGTGCATGCGGAAATGCCGGCTTTGCTCGAGCAGGCGCGACACCGCGCTGTCCGGGTCGGCGAGGTCGCCGAAACGCAGCGCCCCGGAAATGCACGCGTTGACGCACGCCGGCGTGACCTCGGGATCGCGCCCCGGGACCTGCCCGGTGCGCTCGGCCAGGTCGATGCGGTCCTTGCAGAACGTGCATTTGGTCGCCACGCCCAGACGCTTCGGGTCGAAGCGCGCGGCTTCGGCAGCGTTCGGCGCGTCGCCGTACGCATAGCGCGCCTCGTGCTGGATCGAGCGCGCCTCGTACGGACACGCCATGACGCAGTTGGCGCATCCGATGCAGACGTCGTAGTCGATGGTGACCAGCCCGTCGTCGCGCTTGCGCGTGGCCCGCGTCGGGCACACGCTTTCGCAGGGGGGCGACGCGCAATGCATGCAGGCGACCGGAACGAAGCTGCGCCGCACGTCGGGGAAGGTTCCGCTTTCCACGTCGAGCACGCGGCGCCAGTTCACCCCCGGCGGTGTCGCGTTGGCGGTCTTGCACGCCGCCACGCAGGTCTGGCAGCCGACGCAGCGGCGCAGGTCCACGACCATCACGTAGCGGTGTTTCATGCTCTGGCCCCGTCGATGCGGCGTACCGCGACGCGCACGATGTCCGCGCCCGAGCCGGTGGCGTCGGTCAGATCGAGCGACATCGGCGCGATGGTGTTCAGACTGGGCAGCGCCAGGTCCTTCGCGTAGGGCGTCGCCCAGTGGTCGAACTGGCCCATGATGACCAGGGTGTCGGGGCGGATGCCTTGCGCCAGCGCCGCCTTGCCGTAAGTCGAGCCGATGTGCGAGCGCACCTCGATGCGGTCGCCCTCGGCAATTCCCAGGTTGGCCGCGACCGTGGCGTTGATCATCACGCCGGTGTGGCCGCGCACGTTCTGCGCGAGTTCGTGCATCATCGCGTTGCTGGCGTTGCCCCCGGCGTGGTACTGCATGCTCTTGGTCGCGAGCAGCCAGAAGGGGAAATCGTCGGCCTTGGCCCCGTGGCGCTCGAGGTTGCGCAGCCAGCGCGACGGAACGTCATGCCACGCGGGAAGCGCGGCGTACTCGGCCAACTGCGCGTCCCACCAGGTCGTGCCGTGTTCGTGCAGGCGCCGACCGAGTTCGCGGCCGACGCGCAGCAGCCGCTCCTGGTAGGGCAGTTCGTAGCGCAGCCCCATCTGTTCCATGGTCGGAGTCAGGTACCACTCCAGGCGCGACATCGGCACCGCGTAGAAGCCGTGCTGCTCGAACCACGCCAGGTCGTGCACTTCGTCGCCGTCCGACAGGCTGTGCGTGGCGGCGCGGCACACCGCGTCCCAGATCTGTTCGGGACTGGGCTCGCGTTCCGGGTCGAGGCGGAAGTCGTAATCGTTCCCCTTCAGCGGCGCGACGCCCGACACGCCACGGTTGATCGCTTCGACGTACGCGCCCAGCCGCCCGGTTCGGCGCGCCAGCTCGGTCGAGATCCAGGTGAAGTCGCGCGCTTCGCCCTGCGCCGCCACCGCGGCCTGGCGCAGCACGACGCCGCGGTGGTCCCAGAACTGCTCCATGTACTTGGTTCCGCCCATGCGGATCAGCTGGGTCGACTCCAGGTCGGTGGCCTCGGGCAACAGCAGGTCGGCCAGGGCGTTGGTCTCGTCGATGGTGTAGGCGAACGCGACCATGAACGGAAAGCGCGCGGCGACGCGCGACAGCGTCGCGGTGTCCCAGAACGAGATCGCCGGGTTCGAGCGGAACACGATCCACAGTTCGGGAAACGTCGGCTGCGGCATGTTCCAGTCGTCCGGACGCGCGTCCTGGAACATCCAGGCCAGCTGCGTCGGTCCGAGCGCCTGGCTCCACGCCGCGTTGTGGCCGACGATCGGCACCAGGCTCTGGTGCAGGTTGCGCGTCGCCGGCGACGCCATCCAGTCGTCCTTCCCGGTCGGGTTGAAGTGCTGCACCATGAAACCGTCGACCCCGGGCTTGACCGACAGCTGGCGGTTGTCCTGCGGCCGGTTCAAGCGCACCGTGGTGCCGAGCAGACCGCCCGGGTTCTCCAGCGCGCCGACCAGCGCGGCGAGCACGGTACGCGCCCAGCAGCACTCGTAGGCGCCCCAGCCGTTGTTCACCGACTTGCCCAGCGTGATCGCCACCGGGCGCAACGGCAGGGTGCGGCCGTCGATTTCGATCGTCGCGCCGATGCTGGCGTGTTCGAGGTATTCGCCGGCGATGCGGCGTATCGTCGCCGCCGGAACGTCGCAGATCGAAGCCGCCCACTCCGGCGTGTAAAGCTCCATGTGTTCGACCAGCGCAGTGTGCGCGGTGACGCCGTCGACATCGTGCCACGCGCGGCGCGCATCGTCGGCGTCGACCGTGATCGCCTGCGCGACGCGGAAGCGCCCGGCCACGGCGGGCCGGACTCCCGGCGTATCGAACGCCACCGCGCGGCCCGCGGCTTCGTCCCAGACGAGCGGCTTGGCGCTGTGCGCGTCGCGCAGGTACAGGCCGTCCGGGGCCACCAGGTACGGCGACGCGGTGCGGTCGCGCAGGAAATCGAGGTCGAGCGCATCGAGGTCGCGCTCGCAGACCAGGACGTGGATCAGCGCGAACAGGAACGCGGGGTCGGTCTTCGGCCTGATCGGAACCCATTCCGACGAGCACGCGCCGGTGGCCGTCAGGTGAGGCTCGACCTGCACGCGCTTGTAGCCTCGGATGCGCGCGTCGGCGTGGCGGATCACCGCGCACGGCCCTCCGGTGACTTCGGCGTTGGCGCCCACGGCGATCACGTAGCGGGCGTTCGGCGTGTCCGACGTGACGGTGAACGCACGGTGCCAGAACTCTCCGTACAGGTGTTCGGAATGCACGCACTTGACGCCCTGTCCCGAGCCGAAGCTGTAGTCGACCGCGCCGAGGGTCGACAGCAGTGCGGGGAACGTCCCCATGTAATTGGCCGGAGTTCCGCCGTGGCCGAAGCTGGCGGCGATGCGCGGCAGTCCGGCCTCGTCGCGCGCGCCGCGCGCGTCGATGTCGCGGATCTTCGCCGCGAGCAGGTCCAGCGCCTCGTCCCACGAGATCGGCACGAAGCCGGGATCCTGGTCGCGCCCCTTTTTCGGGTTGGTGCGCTTCATCGGGCGCAGCACCCGGTTCGGGTTGTAGGTCTTCTGCACCAGGCCGTATGCCTTGACGCAGACGCGCCCGCGCGCCGGATGCACGTGTTCGGCGTCGAAATTCGGTTCGATTTCGGTCGCCACGCCGCGCTCGACCCTGACCTTCATGAAGTCGGGACCCGATACGCAGTTGTAGCAAAACGTCGGCACGTGGCGAAGCTCGGCGGCGGCCTGCTGCGGCGGCGCCCCGTTCACTTCGGGTCTGGTCTCCTCCATGCGGCTTGCTCCTTGGGCTGGCCGTGCGCTTCCCGATGCAGAAACGATACGCACAACGATGCATTTTTGCAATTGGAGTAACGCGATAGCGGCGCCCATTTGCCCGTCCGTGGCACGCAATCACGCCAATCCTTGTCTTGGATCATGTTGCGCGCGCGCTTGCGCAGCGCCTTATCGGTGATACCGACAGGTGACTTTCCTAAATGTGTGCTGTATCTTCGAAACGCCATCCAAGGAGCGTGCGATGAAACCCACCCTGTGTGCCGGCGTGTCCGCCACCCGACGCATCGAGATCGATGCCCCGCGAACCATCGATTTCCTCGGTCCGCAGTTGCGCGTGTACGCGACGCCGGAACTGGTGCGCGATTTCGAATACGCGTGCCGCGACCTGATCGTCGCGCACGCCGACGCCGGCGAAGACTCGGTCGGGACCGGGATCACGGTGTCGCACGCGGGCGCCACGCTGTGCGGCATGCACGTCACCATCACGGTCGCGGTGAGCAAGGTCGAAGGCCGCCTGGTCAGCTTCGACCTGGTGGCGCGCGACGACGTCGAGGAAATCAGCCGCGGCACCCACACGCGCTTCGTCGTCGACGTCGAGAAGCTGCGCGCGAAGGTGCAGGCCAAGGCCGACAAGATCGCCCGCGGCTGAAGCGCGGCGCGCGTGGTCAGCCGCGCATCGGCTGGCGCCGTGCGCGGATCTCGCTGTCGAGCAGCGAGGCGAGTTCGCGCACCGCGTCGATGCAGCCCTGGCGCTGCGGCAACTGGCCACGCTCGAGCTGGGCCAGGGCCTGGCGCGCGATCCGCACCCGGCTGCGGCCGAACATGCACCAGGCCACGTCGATCGCATCGATCGCGCGGTGCAGCGCGTCGAGCGGCGCGACTTCGCCGAGGCGGGCCAGCGCCAGGACGCGCTGCGCGTGGCCGACTTCGCGCAGCGCTTCGCGACGGTTTTCGGCGGCGCTCATTGCAGCCAGCGGCGCATCACCGCGCCGAGCGGGCGTTCGGCCATGCGCTGCAGGCTGGCGCGCAGCCGCAGCGGCTTCAGCGCCATGCGCACGGCGAGTTCCACCGGGTAGCGCTCCGCCAGCGCGGCGTAGACGCGGCGCGGCGCCGACGAGGCGTCGAGTCCGCGCAGTTGCGCGGCGTGGCGCAGCGCGATGTCGGCGTCGCTGCGCCGAAGTTCGGCGACCCGGCGCCAGATCGCCGCTGCCACGTGTGCGCGGCGCAGGCCTTCGCTGCCGCGGTACTTGAGGAACTGGCGGTAGAAGTGCTTGTAGTGGCCGACCTCGTCGTTGCGGATGCGCGATGCCAGGTCGACCAGCACCGGTTCGTCGCCCACGGCGGCCAGCGCCTGGTAGTAGGTCGTCGTGCCGGTTTCGACGATGCAGCGGGCCACGAGCTCCTGTCCGCGCGTGGGCTCCAGCGCGTCGACGACGCACAGTCGGGCGTATTCGTCGAAAAAGCGGTCGTACGCGCGCTGCCAGTCGTACTCGGGCCAGACGTGCTCGAAGTACGCACGCAGCGCGCGACCGTGCTGCAACTCCTCGGTTTCCCAGCGCTGCTGCAGCCAGGCGCCGAACTCTGCGTCGCCGGCGAAGTACGTCACGAGGTTGCGGGTGTAGGTGTCGCTGCCGCTTTCGACGAACGACGCGCTGCACACCAGCAGGAACAGGTCGTCGCGCGCACGCACGCGGGCGACGTCGATCCGGTCGAGGTCGATCTGGGCCAGTCGCCAGCGCGGAGCGCCGGCTTGGGCGTTGGAGGGCGAGGTCGGAGCGTGCATTGAACGGATGATTCCCATGCAGGCTTAAGCCTCACTGAGTTAATGTTTCGCTAGCGTTTCTTCGGGCTGCGCCCGGACCTGTCGGCCGCTCGAGTCTGCTTCGGGGGCCCCGCGGCGGCCGGCCCGGCGCACGCGGCGACCGAGGGCACGAACAATGGTAGGCGTGGACTCGGCCGAGGTCGAATCGCGCTGCCATGCCACTGGGCGCAGCAGGGTAAGGCGGCAGCGCGCGCGTGCCGCCGCCGCGCCGCGCCGGGGACACGCGGCATTGATATCACTGTCACGCGCAGTGACGAAACTGACGCGCCAATGCGGCTAAAGTCCGCATCGACGCGGGTCCGCTGGGGATCCGGACGATTCCAGGAGAAAGGCCCGATGTCCCGCTCCCACGCTGCCGCCGCTTCACTGTTGCTGTTCGGCGCCGCGGCGCTGCACGTCGCGCGTGCCGCGCCCGAGCCCGCAGTCGCTGCCGGCAAGAGGCTGTTCGACGCCGATTGCGTCATGTGCCACCGTGCCGACGGCAGCGGCGGTGTGCATTTCGGCCACGGCGTGGTGTCGGCCGACCTGCGCGCGCCCCGACTCGAACGGACGTATCACCACGAAAATCGCCTGATCGTGCGCGCGATCCTCGACGGTCGCGACCAATCGGACCGTCCCTTGCACGCGCCGATGCCGCACTGGGGCGGCACCCTGACCGTGGCGCAGGCGCGCGACATCGTCGCCTTCCTGCACACCCTGAAGGCGCACTGAGCAGTCGGCGCGCCGCCGTGGCGGCGCGCCGGCTTCAGACGCGGCCCTTGTACTCGTTGGTGCGGGTGTCGATCTCGATCCTGTCGCCGATGGCGACGAAGATCGGAACCTGGATCTCGGCGCCGGTGGACAGTTTGGCCGGCTTGAGCACCTTGCCCGACGTGTCGCCCTTGACCGCAGGCTCGGTGTAGATGATCTCCCGCACGATCGTCGTGGGCATTTCCACCGAAATCGCCTTGCCGTCGTAGAACACGACTTCGACCGGCATGCCGTCCTCGAGGTACTGCAGCACGTCGCCGAGATTGTCCTTCTCGACTTCGTACTGGTTGTACTCGGTGTCCATGAACACGTACATCGGGTCGGCGA
>JAJZHS010000134.1 GCA_021798395.1 Pseudomonadota bacterium | reverse complement strand
TGTTCGACGCGGCGAGGCGGCTGGCGTCTGCACGCCGTGGCGATGCGCTGTTCCTGCGCGCGCCACGTGCCGAAGGTGGCTTGCGCAGTTACAGACTCGAAGTCGGTGCGGCGCTGGATACCAGTTTCGGCGCCGATGTCTATGCCGAGGTGTTCGGTCGCGACGACGTTCCTTGCGCTCCGAACTGACGGTGCGATAGCGACCTTCTTGCGTCGTCAACCGGATCGTGCGCCCGAGCGGCCAGGACGAGAGCAGCCGCACGAAGGCGTCCGTGAGCGGCGGCTCGCAACGGCGTGCAATGTCAAACATTGCCGATATTCGTGGCGAGCCGGGATCACCCGATTACATCGGCTGAAGACGCTCGAGGCTTACCTACTGCACCACCAGATGGACCACGCACCGTGCTCCTCCGTCGAGGGCCGCCTCGATTCGTGCGGCGCCCGAAGACGCCCCCGCGGTGGCGCGCACCTCGACGATGCCCAGACGGGCGTAGCCGGGGCCGAAGGGTTGTGGCGTCAGCCGCACTGGGGTACCCGAGGTTCTGATCGTTCCGATCGGCTTGCCGTCTCCGAGAATGGACAGGGTGCCGTTGGCTCCGGGTCGCACGCTCAGCGACGTGCGCTCCCGCCCCGGCAGGGTCACCAGGAAGTCGATGGGCACAGGCGCCTGCGTGCCCGGCATCACCCGTTGCCAGTCTTCGCTCTTGCCGGCATGGAGTTGGTTGTAGATGGCGATGTTCGGCACGGGCTGCGGGGTGATGGTGGCCATGGCGACGGTGCTCCCGGTCAGCGATCCCGCGTCGATGAACTCGACGGAAATGGGGTAACGGCCCGCGGCCGGGTTGATCTCGGGCGTGCGCAGGTGGATCGCCTTGATCGCCGGTTTTCCGGGCTAGCCGGGAGCCACGGCCGATTCGAAATGAATGTCGACGGCGTGCCGATCGCCGGGATCCAGTTTCACGGTGTATTGGGCCGGAACCGCACCCTGCGTCCAGCGGATCATGACCGCGCCGAGCGGCAGGCCGGGGCTGGGCGTGAACGCCGCGGGAAAGGTGAAGCGAACGGTTGCGCCGGCCGGCATCGCATAACCGGGCACCATGGGGTCGAAGGACTGGTCGAAGTCGAACCAGGCCTCGAAGGGGTGGCCGGCTGCCAGACCGGTGGCCACCATCGGCTGATAGGCGACGGTGGTGGCAGGCGCCGCGGCGAGCGCGGGAACGGACATCGAAAGGGCGAGCGCCGCGATGGCGCCCGGAAGACGACGTGACTTCATGGCGAAATCCTTCGTAGACAGGAACGGCTGACCTGCCTGGCCTCAAGCCAGGCTTGCTTCGGGCATCGCGGGCTTGGTCACATCCACCGCCACGAGCCGGCCGTCGCGCAAGCGGAAGATGCGGTCGAAGCGGTTGAAGATGCTTTCGTCGTGGGTGACCACGACGATGGCGGCGCGGTGGTCCAGCGCGATGCGGCGCAGCAGGTCCATGACGATGCCGGCGCGCTCGGAATCCAGCGGCGCCGTCGGTTCGTCGGCCAGGATGATCTTCGGGTTGTTGGCCAGCGCACGGGCGATGGCCACGCGCTGTGCCTCGCCACCGGAGAGTTGCGACGGCATCGCCGCGGCGCGGTGATCGACCTGCAGGTAACGCAACAGCTCGAGAGTGCGCTCGCGCGCGGCCCTCCCGGTGCCCCCGGCCAGTTCGATCACTTCCATCACGTTCTCGGTTGCGGTGAGGAAGGGCAGCAGGTTGTGGGTCTGGAAGATGAAGCCGATCTTCTCCAGGCGCAGCCGGCGCAGGTCGCGACTTTGCCAGCGGCCGTCGAACACCGCATCGCCGTTGAGCCGGATGCGCCCCTCGTTGGGTTCGGTGATGCAGCCGACGACGTTGAGCAGCGTCGTCTTGCCCGATCCGCTCGGGCCGACCAGCCCGACGACTTCTCCGGCGGCCACGGACATCGAGACGTCGACCAGCGCGTTGACGCGCGTCTCGCCCTCCCCGAAATGCTTGGAGACGTGGTGCAGTTCCACCAGCGCTTGCGGCAGGTCTGTCATGGTGCTATCCGGACAGTGCCTTGGCCGGGTCGACCTTCACCGCCGTGCGCACGCTCAAGGCCGAGCCCAGCAGGCACACGACGACGACGATGAGCAGCAGCATGGCCAGGTCGCGAGGCAGCATTTCCACGCGGCGCGGGAAGAGGCTCCTGAATGCCGCGACGAGGACGATTCCCAGGGCGTATCCGCCGACGCCCAGCACCAGCGCCTCCTGCACCACCAGACCGACGATGGTGCGGTCCGGCGCCCCCACCAGCTTGAGGGTTGCGATGGAGCGCATCTTGTCCATCGTCAGGGTGTAGATGATGAGGGCGATGATCACCGCGGCGACCACGATCAGGATCCCCATGAACATGCCCAGTTGCTTTTGCATCCTGGAGATCACGAACCTCGTGAGGTAGTCTTCCTGCTGCTTCTCGGTCACCGCGGACAGGTGTTTCCAGCGGTCGATCTCGGCGGCCACCGCCGAGGTGGACGCTCCGGGCTCGAGCTGCACCATGACGGCATTCACGTCGTTCGTCTGCTGGGGGCTGCGCCCCAGCGCCTTCTCGCGCCGTTGCAGCGGCGGCGCCACCGCGAACTGGATCGCCTGGGCGTCGAGCAGGGTGACCCAGGCGGCGGGATCGCCCCCCGAGTTGACCATGCCGCGCGTGATGCCCACCACCGTGTAGGGATCGTGGTACGGGCCGATGAGCACCCGCTCGCCAGGTTGCAGTCCCGACGACGCGTCGACCACGATCTGGTAGTGGTTCTCGGTGATGCCGTGGCCCGCCACGAGGTTGCTGGGACCGCCCGGACGGCCCGGCTCGTAGCCCTGAACGTAAAGACGCACCGGCCGGCCGTTCGCGGTGGCCTGGACCGTCTCGAAGGTCACGGCGCCGGCCTCGGCCACTCCGGGCAACCGGCGCACCAGCTCGCGGGTATCGCGCGGCAGACGCGACGGCTCGGCGAACGGTCCCTTGGTCAAGGGTTCGACCACCCACAAGGCCGGGTTGGAGGCCCGCGGCAGACGCACGGCATCGGCCAGCGCGCCTTCGTAGATGCCCATCATCGTCACCACGATGCCCAGCAGTCCGCCCAGCCCGAGGCCGGTGAGCACGAAGCGCAGCCAGTTGTGGCGGATGTCCCGGATCGCCAGGTTCATGGCGCCGCCTCCCCGCCGATGCGCGCGGCGCGTCCCACGCGCAGGCCGGCCGCAGGCCGCGCCACCACCGTGGCGCCAGCGGGCAGGCCGCCGACGACCGGCATCGCACCGTTCAGGAGCTGCGGGCCGAAGTCCAGGGTGCGTCGGGCGAGCCGCCCATGTTCGACAGTCCACACCGTGCCGCGCCCGGCCTGCAGCCCGGAGATCGCGGTCTGCGGCACCAGCACCGCGCGCTGCAGCATCCCCGTGGTGATCTCCACCTGCGCCTGCTCGGCGAGGTGGATGTCGGGTGGGACGTGGTCGAAGGCCACGTCGACGATGCGCTCCTCGTTGACCGGATCGCTCTGGATCTCGATGCGCGCCACATGACCGGCGAGCGGCCGGCCCGCGTCCGAGCGCAGGATGATCTGCGCCGGTTGCCCCACGCGCAAGCTGCCGGCCAGGCGCTCATCCACGTAGCCCACGGCCCAGACCGAGTGCGCCTGCACCAGCGTGAACACCGGCTGGCCGGGATTGGGCATGCTGCCCAGCTCCAGGTCGCGTGCGACCACCCAGCCGTCGTAGGGCGCACGCAGGGTGTACTGCGCCAGCGTGGCTTGCTCGAAGGCCTGCTGGGCCTCGGCCGAGCGCAGCGCCGCCTGCGCCACGGCCACCTCGGCTCGTGCCACGGCACGGTTGGCGGAGGCGACGCGTACCGCGGCATCGTCGGTCTGCGCCTGCTCCTTCGACACCACCCCGGTGTCGAGCAGGCTGGCGTCGCGCTGAGCGATGCGCCGCACATTGGTCAGGCTGGCCGAGGTGCTGAGCACGTCGGCCTGCGCCTTGACGATGTTCTCGCGCGCCTGCAGCACCGCGGCCCTGGCCACAGCCACCTGGGCCTGCACGTCGCGCGACTGCAGCCGCGCGAGCACCTGCCCGGCACGGATGCGATCGCCCTCGTCGGCGTCGAGCTCCGCCAGCACCCCTGCCACCTTGAAGCCCACCGCGGACTGCACCCGTGCTGCGGTCACGCCCAGGCCGAAGACCTGTTCGCGCACCTCGCTGCGCTGCGGCGCGGCCTCGACCGTCAGCGGACGCAGCAAGGCGCGCCAGGCGAGGAGGGCGCCCGCCGTGAGGATGACGACGGCCGCCCCAAGCAGCAGGTAGGTGCGCCTGCGCGCCTTCGGCCCCGGTTTCGTGGACGTATTCATGCGCACCTCGTATCAGGGAGTCTTGCCGCCGGAGTCCTGGCAGCCGGCGCACAGCGCGCGATCCTCGGTCCAGCCTCCGCCCATGGCCACCAGCAGCTGGGCCGAATCCAGGTCGCGCTGCGCCAGCGCGCGGGTGTAGCCCATGCGCGCCTGCTGGTCGGCGCGCTGCGCATCCAGCAGGTGCAGCACGTCGGTCCTGCCCGCGGCGTAGCCCGCGCGCTGCAGATCGAGCGAGGCGCGCGCGACATCCAGCGCCTCGTGTTCATCGGCGACCAGACGGGCGTCGTGGTCGAGCGCGCGCAGCAGGTCGGCGACCTGGCCGAAGGCTTGCAGCACCGTCTGCCGGTAGCTGGCGTCGGCGGCGCGCAGCGCGTCGATCGCCTGCTGTTTCTGCGCGCGCAGCGCTCCCCCGTGGAACAGCGGCGCGGTGACTCCGCCGAGCACCGACCACACGGTTCCCGAACTCCCGAACAACGCGCCCGGGGTCAGGGCCGCGCCGGCCAGCGTCGCGGACAGCGTGATGTCCGGGTACAGCTGCGCGCTGGCCACGCCGACCTCGGCGCTCGCAGCGTGCAGCTGCGCTTCGGCGGCGAGGATGTCCGGGCGCTGGCGGACCAGCGCCGAGGGCACGGAAAGCGGCAGCTCGGCAGGCAGCGTGAAGTCGGACAGCGCGAAGCGGGGCAGCGCGCCCTGCGCGGGAAATCGCCCGGCCAGGATGGCCAGCGCGTCCTCGGCCGCCGCGAGTTGCTGGCGCAGCGGAGGCAGCAGCGCGGAATCGTTGCTCAGCTGCGCACGGGCGATCAGCACGTCCGAGCGCGCCGTCCGACCGGCTGCGTACTTGCGCTGCACCAGCGCGAGGTTCCGATCGTCGCCGGCGATGATCTCCTGCGTCGCATCGATCTGCGCGCGCAGCGACGCGGCGGTCACCGCCTCGGTCACGACGTCGCCGGAGACGGCGAGCTGGGCAGCGGCCAGCTCGAACGCTCGGTACTGCGCCAGCGAGGCCTGCTGCTCGACGCGGCGGGCGTTGGCGCCGAACACGTCGGGCGAGAAGCTTGCGATGGGGCCGACCGTGTACAGGTTGTACAGCGGCAGCGAGTGTCCGGGTTGCTGGCCGAGGATCGATGCGGGGCCCTGCTGGCGCTGGGCCGTGGCCGCGAAGTCGACCTGCGGATAGTCGGCGCCGCGCGCCTGCAGCACCGCTTGCTGCGCCTGGGCCAGCGTGGCGCGGGCGGAGTCGACGCCCGGGTTGCCGTCGAGCGCCCGGCGGACCGTCCGGTCCAGTGCCGGGGAGTGGAACAGCTGCCACCACGCAGCCGGGATCGCCTGTCCCTCGACCACGCGCTGCGCCGCCTCGCCGCTGCCGGCGTCGAACGCCGACGGCGTGGTTCCCGAGACGTAGCTGCCGACCGCGGGTGGCGGTGGCCGCACGAAATCGGGGCCCGCCTGGCAACCGGCAAGCATGAGCGCGGCAAAGGCTGCTGCGCCAACCGCGCGGGCCTTGCCGCCGCACGCCGGATTGTCCCGGAGACACCCGCGCCACGCCGCCTGAAGGAACTTCGAGGGGGCCAAGCTATGCTCCCAACCGTATAGCCGATACCAGCCTAGGCAATCGCCGGTCGCAGTGCATTGATCCACCGCACCTACGGTACGTCGTTTGACGAGCGCGACGAGCGCGAGCCCCGCGCGCACGACGCGTTTGACCTGGTCGAGGACCACCGTGAACGCCGCGGCGGCGATGAATGCCACGGCGATCACCGGCCAGGGCAGCGGCGGCGTCAACAGCCCCCAATACCCCACCGCTGCCGCGGTCGCCAGGTTCGCCGCCGGTGAGGGCCAGGCCCAGCGCGAGGAACAGCACGATCCCGACCTTCTGTGATCTCGGCAGTGACACGCGAAAAAGTCGTGCCACAGTTCGCGCCATTGTCCATGCCAGTGTGTGAGTTCCCGGTTTCGGGTCGCGACATGGCCATCGCTCGGGCGCTAAAGGCAGCAACAGCTTTCCTGCAAAATTTCCACAGTTCGAGTATTATCAAAAAATGGAAATTTTGAGCGCTGCTGAACTGCTCGCCGCCCTCGGGCACGAGTCGCGGCTGTCGATCCAGCGCGCGCTGGTCGAGGCAGGGCCGCGAGGACTGCACGCGGGGGCGATCGGCGAGCGCCTGGGCTTGCCGGGCCCGACGCTGTCCTTCCATCTCGCGCACCTGAGCCGGGTCGGTCTGGTGCGGCGGCACCACGAAGGACGCTTCGTGATCTACGCGGCCGACTTCCCGGTGATGAACGAGCTGATCGGATTCCTCACGGCCAATTGCTGCGGCGGCAACCCCTGCATGTCCGGCGCCGGGGCTTCGACGGTCGGCGCCGAAGCCGCGCGCCAAGCGTGCACGCTACAGATAGCCGGAGAACATGCATGAGCGGCGCCCCCTACAACGTGTTGTTCCTTTGCACCGGCAACTCCGCACGCAGCGTCCTCGCCGAGTCGATCCTGAACCAT
>JAJZHS010000133.1 GCA_021798395.1 Pseudomonadota bacterium | reverse complement strand
CGTCGCGGCGGCCCGGCGCGCCGTACGGCTGTTGCGCGAGCACCGCGCGATGGTGCTGCGGGGTTGGCTCGGAGGCGTCCGCCTCGACGACGCCGACCTCGCGCGCGCGCGGTGATGCGGCGCCTGTTCAAACACGGTCTTGGGTTGCTGGGGTTGCTGCTGTGCGCGGTGCAGGGCGCCGCGCACGCGGCAGCCCCGTCGCTGCGTTGCGCATGGCAGCCTGCGCACCCGGTGCTCGGATACCCGCTGCGGTGGAGCATCGAGGCCGCGAACCTGCCCGGGATCGCACTGTTTCGGCCGACCCGTCTCGGCGCGCACTGGCTGCTGCAGCGCCAGACGTCGGAGCGGTCCGCCGGCGGGCCGGGCCGTTCGATGCAGACGCTGAACGTGACGCTTTACCCGATGGCGGCCGGCGCGCTGCCGTTGCCCGCGGTGCGGGCGGGCGGGCTGGAATGCGCGCCACGCGCTGTGCGCGTCGCGGCGTCCGCTCCGGGGCAGGCGCCGCAGTTCATCGCCATGCGCATCGCACCCCCGCGCCCCATCGTCGGGCAGGCGGTGCGCGTCGACCTGGAGGTCGGCGCAGGCGGTGCGCTGGACTGGCAAGCGGTGCGCGTGCACAGCGACGACGGCCTGCTGCGGCCGGTGTCGACCGTGTCGACCCGGGTCGCGCACGGCGGCGCGCGGCGCGCGGTGCAATCTGTGCAATGGCAGACCTGGAGTTACACCCCGCTGCGGGCCGGCACGGCGACGATCCGCGCCGGACTGCTGCGGGCGACGTTGTTCGGCAAGCTGCTGATCTACCCCGTGGCGCCGCTGCGGGTCCGGGTCCGGCCGCGCCCCGCGTACTGGCCGGACGACGCCGCTGTCGGGAACGCGCGCTGGCGTGTCGCGCGCGCGCCGTCGCGGCTCGAGCTCGGCGCCACCGGAGTGCTGCGCGCCACGTTGTGCGGGGTGCAGATCGGTCGCGCCGCCTTGTTGCGGCTGCTCGGGCAGGCGCAGCCGACCGGTCGCGGGCTGCGCGTCGACGCGGCGCGCGTGAGCCTGGATGCCGCCGCGGCCCACGCCGTGACGCCGATCTGGCGCATCGAGCTTGCCGTGCGTGCGCGCGCGGGGGGGCGCCTGGCGTACCCGCAGGTGCGCATTCCCTACTACGATCCGCGGCGCGGTGCTCCCGAGCTGGCCGTGGCCGATTGGGGAGACGTCCGCGTGCATGACCCGCGTCCGCTGCGGCTGTTCGAGGCGTGCGGCGCGATCGGTTGCCTGGTGCTGCTGCTTGCCGTCTGGTTCAAGTCCCGCCGCGCGGCGACGCCGCGTCGCGCCTGACGCAGGCAACGCCGCCCCGCCGGGTCGCGCCCTACGGCGACCGGCTGCCGCGGCGCGTGCGCGCCTCGGCGTCGCGCAGCCCTTGCTGCAGACGCAGCCTGAGGCCGCCGAGGCTCGTCGCTTCGCGCTCGATCAGCGCCAGCCGCGCCCACAGCGGATCGCCCGGGTCCCCCGGCTCGTCGACCGCCTGCGCGGGCGCGCCCACGGACAGGCACTGCAACACGCGATCGCGCGTGGCCTCGATGCGCTGCAACGCCTGCTCGGGCAGCGGTGCGTGCGCGCCGGCCTGCGCCCGCAGCAGCCGCAGCGAGGCCAACTGGGACGCCAGCAGATAGGCGTGGGTGATCAGCTGCGTCAGCAACTGCGGCGCGCGCCGCCTGGCCTCGGGCTCTTCCAGCATGCGTCCGTGCAGCCCGGTGACCGCTGCCAGGCTGTCGAACAATTGCTTGCGCGCGACGCGGAACTCGCGCTCTTCTTCCGGGGCGCGGCTGAGCACCACGCCGGCGTAGCGGCTCAGCGCAGCCAGCAGGTCGCGCAGCTGGCGCGGTGCGTCCAGGTATTCCCAGCGCGGCAGCACATGGCTGACGGCCCATGCCAGCGCGGCGCCGACGGCCGTGTCGAGCAGGCGCTGCGCGACCAGGAAATGGGTGTTCTCGCGCAGCATGGCGGCCAGCAGCAGCGCCAGCACGCTTCCGGCCATCGCCGTGTAGCGATAGTTGGTGGTGACGAAAGTGCGCGCCAGCGCCACGGCCAGGAACAGCCCGCCGAGCATCCAGCCCAGCCCCGGGCGCAGCGCCAGGAACGCGGCCACCAGCACGCAGCCGGCCACTGTTCCGAGCAGGCGCGCGCGCATCCGCTGTCGCGTCACGCCGTAGTTCGGGCGCAGGATCACGGCCACGGTCAACCCGATCCAGTAGTCGTGCTCCTCGTGCGCGAACAGCAAACGCGCCAGCAGCAGCGAGCAGCCCAGCGCGAGCGCCAGCCGGATCGCGTGGCGGAAGATCGGCGATCCCAGCCTGAGATGCGACACGATCTGCCGCGGCCGGTAACGCCTGGCGCTGACGAACAGCCGCACGTCGGGAAGTTCGGGGAAGTCCGGCGGGGCGTCGCGCTGCGCGTAGTCCCGGTGCAGCGCGGCGACCAGGCGGTCGACCTCCCGCAGGCTCTGCACCTGCGCTTCCAGCATCACCTGCGCCTGTCGCAGCTGCGCTTCGGTGCGCCCGTGCAGCCACGCGGCGGCGTCTTGCCGCACGCCGTCCCAGCGTTGCGGCAACGGGGTCCGGATCGACACGGCGCGGTCGTGCAGCAGCGCCAGCGCCAGCGCGTCCAGCGCCAGCGCCGTCTGCTCCAGCCCGCGCCCCAGCGTCTGCAGCACAGCGCTGCCGTCGAAGGCGTCGCGCAGCGCGGCGGCCTCGTTGTGCGCGGCCAGCTGCGCCTCGAACAGGTCCAGCGCGAGCAGCAGCATGTGCGTCCACAGCGCGTCGCGGGGGGCGCGGCCTTCGCGCAGCACGAGATCGCGTGCCGACTGCAGCGCGTCGTTGACGGCGCCCTGCAGCACCGCGGCCTGCGCCTGGCGGGCGTCGCCGCCCGGCTCAGGCGGCTGCAGGCAGGATTGGCCCTGCCAGCGCATGTAGGCGGCGATGGCGTCGATCACCTCGGCCAGCGACTGCTGCTTGGTGCGCCCGCGCAGCGCGCGTCCCAGCAGCAGCGCGTAGCCGGTGTAGGCCAGCGCGCCGAGCAGCAGCAGGGAGCTGCCCAGCACGAACTGGCGCGGGCTCGGAGGCGGCGGGATTCCCAGCGTGATGATGGTGATGAACAACAGGCTGAAGGCGATTCCGATCGCCCGCTTTCCCCACAGGGTTACCAGCCCGGCGACGAATCCGAGCAGCGGAACGACGGCCAGCTGCAACCAGCGGTGGTTGTCGGTGGCCCATACCGCGGCGAAACACAGCGTCCCGGCGAGCGAAGCGAACAACAGCTCGACCGTCTTCAGCCCCACCGGCGCCGGGTTGTCGGCGAAGGACACCATCAGCGCCCCGCTGCCCAGGCTGAGCGCCGCGCCCATGCCGGCGGCGGCGTAGCCGACGCATCCCAGCACCAGCGTGCCGGTGGCCGAAACCAGGCCGCCGGTGAAGGAGCGGCTGAACACCACCCGGCTCAGTCGTGCCAGGGGTTTCATGGCCGGGCTCCGGCGTGGTCGCGGATGGGGACGTGGGCTTGTGCGGGCATCGCGGCTGCGGCTTGGACGGCGCGACCCCGCCGCCAGGCCCTTGGCCTGCGGGCACGGGGCGCACAGTGCCGATGGTAGGGCCCGCGCGCGGTCCGCGCCTGCCGATCAGCACGCGCCGCATCGAGCCGTCATGCAGGAGGCCGGAACCGCTGGAATAATGGACCGACAGGAAAAATGCCCCCAAGGGGAGGACCACGATGCATCAGACCATCGGCCTGCGCACGCCGCGGCTCGACCTCGGAGATGCCGAGGCGCTGCGGCGCAGCGTGCGCGAAGCCTTCCACGCCACCTTCGACCGCTACACGCAGCTGTTCGAGGTGTTGCGAAGCGACGAGGCTTTTTGCGTCAAGCCGATCGCCTTGCGGCATCCGCTGATCTTCTACTTCGGCCATACCGCGACTTTTTTCGTCAACAAGCTGGTTCTGGCCGGCGTCGTCGAGCGGCGCATCGACCCGCGGCTCGAATCGATGTTCGCCATCGGTGTCGACGAAATGAGCTGGGACGACCTCGACGCCACGCACTACGACTGGCCCGCGGTCGACGCGGTGCGCGCGTACCGGACGCGGGTGCGCGCGCTGGTCGGCGGCCTGATCGACACCCTGCCGCTGCAGGCGCCGATCGGCTGGGACAGCGCGTGGTGGGTGATCGTGATGGGTATCGAACACGAGCGCATCCACCTGGAGACCTCGTCGGTGCTGATCCGCCAGCACGAGCTGGCGTACGTGCGCCCGCACCCCGCGTGGCAGCCGTGTCCCGAAAGCGGCGAGGCGCCGGCCAATGCGCTGGTCGAGGTTCCGGCGCAGCGCGTGGTGCTCGGGCGCGACCGCGCGCGGCCGCAGGTCTACGGCTGGGACAACGAGTTCGGGCGCCACGAGACCGACGTCCCGGAATTCCGCGCCGCGCGCCATCTGGTCAGCAACCGCGAGTTTCTCGATTTCGTCGACGACGGCGGCTACCGCGACGACAGCCTGTGGACCGACGAAGGGCTGGCTTGGCGCCGCTTCGCGCAAGCCGAGCACCCGACCTTCTGGGTGCGGGCGGCGAGCGGCTGGTGCCTGCGCCTGATGTGCGCGGAAGTGCCGATGCGCTGGGACTGGCCGGTGGAGACCAACTGCCACGAGGCGCGCGCGTTCTGCGCCTGGGCGGCGCGGCGCAGCGGCGAGAACGTGCGTCTGCCGACCGAGGACGAATGGCACGCGCTGCGCCAGGCCGCCGGTGTCGGCGAGCTGCCGCAGCCGGCGCCGGCTGCGGCCAACATCGGACTCGACCACTGGGCGTCGTCGTGCCCGGTGACGCGTTTTGCGCACGGCGACTGGTTCGACGTGATCGGCAACGTCTGGCAATGGACCGAGACGCCGACTTGGCCGTTCCCCGGTTTCGCGGTGCACCCGATCTACGACGATTTCACGACCCCGACTTTCGACGACCGCCACAACCTGATCAAAGGCGGTTCCTGGATTTCGTGCGGCAACGAGGCGCTGCCCGGATCGCGCTACGCATTCCGCCGCCATTTCTTCCAGCACGCCGGGTTCCGCTACGTGGTCGGCGGGCGTCCGGCACAGCCGCCGAGCGCGTATTACGAGACCGATCGCGCGGTCGCCGAATACTGCGAGTTCCATTACGGCGACAGCCCTTTCGGCGTGGCGAACTTCCCCGCCGAACTGGCGCGCATCGCCCTCGAGGCTCACGGCGACCGTCCGGCGCGGCGCGCGCTCGACCTGGGTTGCGCCACCGGGCGCGCAAGCTTCGAACTGGCGCGGCGCTTCGAGCACGTCACCGGAATCGACTTTTCGGCGCGCTTCATCGGCGTGGGAACCCAGCTGGCGGCGCAGGGCCGGGTGCGCTACACGCTGACCGACGAAGGCGAGCTGGTGTCGTACCACGAGCGCACGCTCGAAGCGCTGGGGCTGGCCGACACCTCCGCGCGGGTGCAGTTCATGCAGGGCGACGCTTGCAACCTGAAGGATCTGTACACCGGTTACGACTTGATCCTGGCCGCCAATCTGATCGACCGCCTGTACGCGCCTGCGCAGTTCCTGCGCGGCGTGCACGCGCGGCTGAACCCGGGCGGGCTGCTGCTGATCGCGTCGCCGTACACCTGGCTGGAGGAGTACACCAAGCGCGAGGACTGGATCGGCGGCTTCAAGAAGGACGGCGAGAACTTCACCACCCTGGACGGATTGAAGGCGCTGCTCGCGCCGCATTTCGAGCTGCTCGGCGTTCCGCGCGAGGTGCCGTTCGTGCTGCGCGAGACTCGGCGCAAGTTCCAGCACACGCTGTCGGAAGTCACGTTGTGGCGCCGTCGCGCCGATTGATCCAGCAGCGAAACCAACCGGAGACCGCGATGTCCGCGAACACCGACCTGAGCCCCATCGAACTGCACGATCGCGCCGCCGGCGCGTTGATGGGCGCGTTCATCGGCGACGCACTGGCTCTGGGACCGCACTGGTACTACGACCTCGACGCGCTGCGCGCCGACTACGGGCCGTGGATCGACAGCTACACCGCGCCGCGCCCCGGGCGCTACCACGCCGGGCTGCGCGCCGGCGCGTCGTCACAGGCCGGATGGCTGCTCGAACTGACGCTGCGCTCGCTGGTCGAGCGCGGCGGCTACGACCAGGCCGACTTCTGCCGCCGGCTCGATGAAGAGCTGTTCGCGCACATCGACGGCACGCCGCTGAACGGCCCCGGCGGTTACACCAGCCAATCGATGCGCGAGGCCTGGCGCGCGCGCCGACAGGGCCGGCCGTGGGGCCAGGCCGGCGGCTACGCCGACAACACCGAGGCCGCCGAGCGCACGCTGGCGATCGCCGTGCGCTACGCGCTGCAGCCGGCGCAACTGGCGCGCGCGGTCGGTGCCAACACCGCGTTGACGCAGATCGATCCGACCGTGGCCGCGATGACCGTGGCCTACGGCGCGGTGCTCGGCCAGCTGGTCGCCGGCCGGCGCCTCGACGCGCAGCTCTCGGGCCGGCTGATGGCGCTGGTGCGCAGCGGCGAGCTGCCGTTCCACGCCGTCACGCGCGACGGCGAGGACGGCGTCGCGCCGGGCCCCGAGGCCGTCGCGCCGGGCGCGTTCGCGTCGCCCGACGCGCTGCTGACGCCGTCGAACATCGCCCGCGCCGCGCGCGACCCCGGCGTGCGCATCGAGCCGGCGTGGAAGGTCTCGCTGGTCTACGGCATGCCGTGCGCGGTGTACCACCAGTTCCCGGCGGCGTACTACCTGGCTGCGCGCTTTGCCGACGATTTCGAAGCGGCGGTGCTGCACGCGGTCAACGGCGGCGGGCAGAACCAGGCCCGCGCGATGCTCTCCGGCGCGCTGGTCGGCGCCATGGTCGGGTTGCGTGCAATCCCGCAGCGTTTCATCGACGGCCTCGACGCCGCGCCGCGCCGGCTCGAACGGGCGCACGCGCTGGCCGCAGCGGTCGCG
>JAJZHS010000132.1 GCA_021798395.1 Pseudomonadota bacterium | reverse complement strand
TAGCGCAGCGCGCGCATTCCGGCCAGGCTCGAGCGCAGCTGCAGCCCCGGAACCGGGAGCAGTTGCGCGGCTGCTGCGCCCTGCGCGGCCAGCGCGAAGCACGCCGCCGCCAGCGCGCAGCAGCCGGCACGACACCCGCGCAGCGCGCGGGCCGCAACGGGCGTCGTGCGGCGCATCGCCCGGGCCTCGCGTTCAGGGCGCGACGACCAGCGACAGGCCGTTGTGCTGCAGGTTGCCGACCCCGGACGCGACGTTGACGCCGATGTTGCCCGACGCGTTCATCAAGGCGTTGCCGCCGATCGCCGCGGTGTCGGTGAAGTTGCCGGTCTGGGTGTTGCCCGACGCGGTCTGCACGTTGGTCGCGGTGGCCATCGCCAGCACCGGGTTGGCGCTTTGCGTGATGGCCATGCCGTTGCTCTGCGCATTGCCGACCCCGGCGACGACGTTGACCGCGATGTTGCCCGACGAGCCGGCCAGCGCGCTGTCACCCAGCGACGCGGTGACCGTGTAGTTGTTGCCGCCGAGGCTGTTGCCCGTCGCGGTCTGCGCGTTGGCCACGCTGGCCGTGCCGAACACGTTCTGCGCGGCGATCGCGGCGACCGCAGCGTCGTTGGACTGCACGTTCTGCATGCCGGCCGCAGAGTTCAGGCCGATGTTGCCTTTCGCGCCGCTGCCCGCGTTGTTGCCGATCGACGCCTGGATGGTCGTGCTCGGCGGGTTGTTGCCTCCCTGGCCTCCCTGGCCTCCCTGGCTACCATGATCGCTCGAGCCGCCTAGCGTCAGCATGACGTCACCGGTACCCTGCGAACTGTCGACGCTGGCTCCGGCGGCAGCGTCGACAGTGATGTTGCCGCCGGAGCCCTGGCCATCGCCGCCGTGGTCATTCGGCCCGCCGGCGTACGCGACGCCACCGGCGAACAGTACGGCAACGGCAATGGCGGTCATCCTGGCGTTGAGAAGGTTTTTCATCGAAGACTCCTTGAATTGGACAAAGAAAAGCCCGGCGCTTGCAGCACGAACGCGTTGCCGGTGGCATTGCCCGAGCCGGCCGTCTGGTTGACCTGCACCACGCCGGATGCGGCATGGAACGCGCCTGGATCGATCAGCGCGGTCCTGCCCGTCGTGGCCGCAGGGCCTGCGGCTGGCCCCGGACGCGGAGACACCGCGGCCAACTGGCCGTCGGTGACGGATGCGAGGGATGCGCCGGCGCCGAGCACCACGCTGTTGGACTGGCTGTTGCCGACTCCGCTGGCCTGATTCAGCGCGATCACGCCCTGCGCGCCGCGGAACGCTCCGGCGCCGATCAGCGCCTGCTCGTCGGCGTGGGCCAGGCCCAGCACGGCGAGCAGCACGGCTGCGGCGCAAAGGCGGCCGGGGCGTGCGACGGACAAGCGGCGAAGCGGCATCTGGTCATCCCCTCGAAACGATGCCTTGGCCCTTGCGAATGCCGTGCCAGCCGCCATGCAGCGACGCAAGGCCCCGTCACGCATGGATTTGTTCGCTTTGGCCGGATGGCGTCGGGGCGCGCGATGTCGCAACGCCGAGACAGCGCGCGCGCACGTTGTCGCAGCGGCAAGGCATCGGCGCACATCCCCACATCCCGGATTGCCTGCGCGCGCGAACGTCGCGCCGATGCATCGGCGGGATCAACGCAACCGCATCGCCGCCGGCCTAGATTGGCCTACGTCGAACAACACAACGGAGGTCTTGCCATGAAATTCTCGATCCGGCACGCCGGCCCCGCCCTTCTCGCCGGCGCCCTGCTGGCCGCGGGGCTGCTCGGCGGATGCGCCACAAGTTCCGACCTGGCGCCGATCAACGATCGCGCCAACGCGGCCATGCAGGCCGCGCAATCGGCGAGCGCTCAGGCGCAGCAAGCCGCGGCGCAAGCCGCCCAGGCCGCCACGGCCGCCGCCACCGCCGAGCAGAAGGCCGACCAGGCGTCGGCCACGGCCGATTCCGCCAAGAGCGAGACCGACCAGCTCAAGCAGCGCCTCGACCAGCTCGAGCAGAAGGTCGATCGGATGTTCGCCAAGGTCATGCGCAAGTAGCCCATCGCGTGCGACGCCTCACGGCGCTCGGACTGGCCGCCTGGCTGGCGTGGCCCGCGCACGCGGCGACCTTCGATCTGCCCGCCGATGGCGGCGACGTCGTCGGCCAGGTACGCGTCGTCGTGCTTGCCGACGCGCGCAACACCTTGCTCGACGTGGCGCGGCATTTCGATCTGAGCCTCGCCGAGATCAAGTCAGCCAACCGCGGAGTTCCGGTCTGGACGCCGGAGCGAGGCGCGCGCATCGTCGTGCCGACCGAGTTCATCCTGCCGCCCGGACCCCGGGCGGGAATCGTCATCGACATTCCGCGGCGGCGCCTTTACTTCTACCCCCCCGGGCAAGCGGGCCGCCGGGCGCGCGTCGTCACCTTCCCCGTGGGCATCGCCCGCCCGGGATGGCCCACGCCCCTCGGGCTGACCCGCATCGTGTCCAAGGAGCGGAATCCGGCGTGGACCGTGCCGCCGGACATCGCGCTGGAGCACGCGCGCCAAGGCGCCGTCGACTTCCCGCGCTACGTTCCGCCCGGCCCCGACAACCCCATGGGAATGCATGCGCTGCGCACCGGATTTGCCGAGATCTTCATCCACGGAACGGATCGGCCCTGGGGGGTGGGAATGCGGGTCAGCCATGGCTGCATCCACCTCTATCCCGAAGACGCCGCGCTGCTGTTCAGGCTGGTGCGCATCGGAACGCCGGTGCGCATCATCGATCGGCCGGTCCTGCTCGGCGTTCGCGCCGGCCGCGTGTACCTGAGTTCGTCGCCGACCGTGGCCGACTATCCGTCGCGCTTGCCCGGCGCAAGCCGGGCTGTCGCCGCATGGGCCCGCCTGCGCCACGACCATCCCGGCGAAGTTCCCGCCGCTCCGCCTTGGCGCCGCCTGCTGGCCGCTGCCGCCGCGCGCGGCATCGTTCCGGTGCTGATCGCTCCGGCCGGCGCCGCGCCGCGTTCCGCCGCGCCGTTGCCCTACACGGACAGGCCTTACGGCGCCGACGCCAACGGCGCCGCCCCGCCCGCTCCGGAGTCGGCCGCCGGAATGTCGAACACGCGCACGCCTTCGACGTCGGGCTCGCGTTGCGTCCAGCGCGGGTCGGCGAGCGTTCGCGTCATGTCGGCGACCCCGGCGCCCCAGTGTTCGAGCATCGAACGGCGCGAGAACTCGTAGTCCTTGGATTGGGTTTCGTAGTGCTTGCTGCGGTAGATCAAGTGCACGATGTCCATCGCGCCGGCGCGGTGCTCCAGGCCGGCGCGCAGCGCGCGCACGTCGGGGTCGTCGCGCAGCTGCGGCGGGAGCTTGTCGAGAACCCGGCGCGCCGACGCGGCGAGCCGCTGCAGTTCGACGGCGCGATCCGTGTTGAGCCGCGTGCGGCTCGAGAAGCGGATGTCCTTCTCGCGCGCGGCGACGTCGTCGAGCGTGGCGGGCACGTCGCCGAGCGCCGAGAACAGGTCGACCTGGAACACGACGCGGCGCTGCGCGACCGGATGGTCCAGCACGTATTGCAAAGGAGTGTTCGAAACCAGGCCGCCGTCCCAGTACCACTCACCGTCGATTTCGACCGGGGGGAATCCGGGCGGCAACGCACCGCTGGCCATCACGTGGCGAGCGTCGATGCGTCGTTTGGTCGAATCGAAATACTCGAAATTGCCGGTGCGCAGGTTGACCGCGCCGACCGACAACCGCATCGGGCCGTCGTTGATGCGGTCGAAATCGACCAGGCGCTCGAGGGTGCGCGCCAGCGGCTCGGTGTCGTAGTGGCTGATCGCGCCCGGAGTTCCGCGGCGATGCCACGCCGCCCCGGGAACGCGGGGCATGAAGAATCCGGGCACGCCGAACAGCACGCCGCGCAGCGCGCTGACGCCGTTGGCCGTCCCGCGCAAATGCCCCGACAGCACGGCATCGAGCCCGGCCGGCATCGGCGAACTCACCTGCTCCCAGAATGCGCGCAGCCGCTGCAACCGCCGCTCGGGCGGATTGCCGGCGATCAGCGCGGCGTTGATCGCGCCGATCGAGACTCCGGCAACCCAGTCGGGGTCGCGGTGCACCGACGCCAGCACCTGGTAGACACCGGCCTGATAAGCGCCTAGGGCGCCTCCGCCCTGCAGCACGAGCACGCATTGCATCTGCGCGCAACGCGCGTCGGCGCGGCGCACGGACGCCGTTTTGCTTGAAGTGGACATGGTGCGGACGTTTCCAGATGACGGGTCGTACTGCAGCGATTGGCATGCTGCGTCGCAACACATTAACAGCGAAACCGGCTCGGTGCTGTTACAAGATTCGGCGCTGTTACAGCTTCCTCGCCCCGGCGCCCCAGGGCGCACCCGCGACGACTCCGAAGCGGCCAGGGGCAGGTGGATCTCGACTTTGCGCCAGGAACAGCATGTCGGCGATCATCGCGCTGAGGCGTTCGAATTCCTCGAGGTTGGAGTACAGCACTTCGCGGTACGCGGCGGCGCCGCGCGTTCACCTGGGCCGCGCGTTCACCTGGGCCGCGCGTTCACCTGGGCCGCGCGTTCACCTGGGCCGCGCGTTCACCTGGGCCGCGCGGTCGCCGGCGCCGACGGCGCGAGCGCCAGAATCAGCGCGGCCAGCCGCGCGGCCTGCGCCCGGCTGGCCAGGCCAGGCGGCATGCCGCCGAAGCCGCGTGCGATGTCCTCGGCCAGCGCCGCGCGCGCACCGGGCCGGCCGGCCGCGCGCTGCGCGACCAGCGCGAACGGCGGTCCGTATCGGCCCGAATCGACGCCGTGGCACTGCAGGCACGGCAGGCGCTGCGCGTCGATGTAGCCGAGCAGTCGCGCGGCGCGGGCGTCCGGCGGGCGCTCCCCGGCGTACGGATCGGGCGCGGCGACGCCGGGCCCCATCATGCGGCCTTGCATCATGCCGGGGCCCATGCCGAACCCGGCCGCAGACGCGGCTCCGGCGGCGATCAGGCCGCACGCGCACAGCAGCGCCCTCAGGCGCCGTGCCGATGGCGTGCGCGATGCTGGCGTGATCAGAGTGGCCATGGCTTCGTGCTCCAGTTTACGGTGGTGGCCGGCTGCGGCGACCGCCGGCGCGGTCACCAGCCGCCGGTTCCCGGCGTGCGCCCCAGCCGCTGACGCTGCTGGAGGGTCAACACCGCCAGCATCTGCTTGCGCGTCTCGAGGCGGTCACGCAACATCGCAAGCCGGGTGTCGTCCAGCGCCCTGGCGGCTTTCATCGCCGCGTCGATGTCGACCGACGCGCCGTCCATCGTGCGCCACGCAGCGAGCATGCGCGTGTGCATCTGCTCCAGCAGCGCCCACTGGCGCTTGAAGTGCGCCTGCGCGATGGCGTCCATCTTCGTGCGCTGCGCGGCGCTGAGGTCGAGCGCGGCGAAGGGTCCGTAGCCGCCCGTCCATCCGGGCCCCATCATCGCGGCGCCCGCGCCCCAGCCGGCACCGCCCATCATCCACGGCCCCATGCCGCCGCCCGCGTAGCCGCCCATCATCCACGGCCCCATGCCGCCGCGGCCGCCCCAGCAGCCGTAGCCGCCGCCGTGTCGCGCCGCGCGCGAGGCCGGCCCCCAGGCACCCGCGCCGTGCCAGCCGGGGCAGCCGCCACCACGCATCATGTCCGGACCGTACCCGCCACGCGTCATTCCGGGGCCGTACCCGCCACGCATCATTCCGGGGCCGTATCCGCCGCCCATCATGCCCGGGCCGTAGCCGTACCCGCCCTGGACCTGACGCGCGTTCGGCGTGGCGCCCGGAGTCGGCGCGCTGGCCGCGCCCGGTGCCTGCGCCCACGCGACAGAGCCCGCGCCGATGGCCATGGCCGCGGCAGCGACGGCCGCGCGAAGGATTCGTCTGTTCATGTCAATTCCCCTATCGGAAAGCAAAAGGAAACGCGATGCTGGCCCGGGCCGAGCCGCATGCGCACGCTCAATGCTCGATCTCGGCGCGCTTGCGCTGGTATTCCTCGGCGTCGATTTCGCCGCGCGCGTCACGCTCGTCGAGGATCTCGCGCGCCCGCGGCTTGCGCGCGAGGTTGTGTCGGCGGTCATCGTGCACCTGCCGGATCGCTCCGAGAAGCAGGAAGACCACGACGACGACGAGCAGGATCATGAAAATCATTCCCAAACCGCCTCCCATGAAACCGTAGCCGTATCCAGGACCCCACATCATCGCCGTTCTCCCGAATTCCGCCCGAGGCCCGCGCCGTGCCGTCGCCGCGTCGCATGTCGACACCAGCCGCACGCCCGTCCCCCTTGCCTGCATACTCTAGGCCGGCGGCGCTTGCGGCTGAATGACCGCACGATGACATCGGTGTCATCTGCGCGCCGCGCTGGTCAAGCGGCGGCCGCCCGGGGCACAATCGGGGCAGCACCGACGCTGCGCAACCGGCCCGCGAGGAGCCCGCGCGGCGCGATGCAGCGAACCCGGAGGGCCAGTCCTTGAGCAGCGCCATCGATCACATCGATGCCATCGTCGCGCGGCACGGCGGCGACGGCACGCGGCTGCTGCACATCCTGCACGAAGTCCAGGACCTGTCGGGCTGGTTGCCGCCGGACGCGCTGCAGCGCGTCGCCCTGCGCATCGGCTGGCCGTTGGCCCAGGTGCGGGCGACCGCCGAGTTCTACAGCCTGCTGCACACCGCTCCGGCGGGGATTTACCGCGTCCGATTTTCGGACAACATCACCGATCGCATGCTCGGCAGCGCCGAGCTGGCGCAGGCCTTGTGCCGCGCGCTGTGGGTCGAGCCGGGCCACGTGTCCGAAGACGGGCTGGTCAGCGTCGACACGACCTCGTGCACCGGCATGGGCGACCAGGGTCCGGCCGCGCTGGTCAACGGCCGTGCGCTGACGCGCTTGTCGCCGCAGCGCATCGCGCGCATGGCGGCGCTGATCCGCCGGCGCGTGCCGCTGGCCGAATGGCCGGCCGACTGGTTCGCCGTCGCCGACAACGTGCGCCGACGCGACTG
>JAJZHS010000131.1 GCA_021798395.1 Pseudomonadota bacterium | reverse complement strand
AGCATCGACGAGGCGTGGGCGGTGCAAAAGAGCATCGGCTTTCCGGCCATCATCCGCCCGAGCTTCACCCTCGGCGGTACCGGGGGCGGAATCGCCTACAACCCGGAGGAGTTCGAGACCATCTGCAAGCGCGGCCTCGAGGCCTCGCCGACCTCGGAGCTGCTGATCGAGGAGTCGCTGATCGGCTGGAAGGAATTCGAGATGGAGGTCGTTCGCGACCACGCCGACAATTGCATCATCGTCTGCTCGATCGAGAACCTGGACCCGATGGGGGTGCACACCGGCGATTCGATCACCGTCGCGCCGGCGCAGACGCTGACCGACAAGGAATACCAGATCATGCGCGACGCCAGCATCGCGGTGCTGCGCGAGATCGGCGTCGACACCGGTGGGTCGAACGTGCAGTTCGCGATCAACCCGAACGACGGCCGCATGATCGTGATCGAAATGAACCCGCGCGTGTCGCGCTCGTCGGCGCTGGCGTCGAAGGCGACCGGTTTCCCGATCGCCAAGGTGGCGGCCAAGCTGGCCGTCGGCTACACCCTCGACGAACTGCGCAACGACATCACCGGCGGCGCCACGCCGGCGTCGTTCGAGCCGACCATCGACTACGTCGTGACCAAGGTGCCGCGGTTCGCGTTCGAGAAGTTCCCGCAGGCCGACGCCCACCTGACGACGCAGATGAAATCGGTCGGCGAGGTCATGGCCATCGGCCGCACCTTCCAGGAAAGCTTCCAGAAGGCGCTGCGCGGCCTGGAAGTCGGCGTCGACGGACTGAACCAGAAGACCACCGACCGCGAACTGCTCGAGCGCGAACTCGGCGAGCCCGGACCGGAACGCATCTGGTACCTCGGCGACGCGCTGGCGCAGGGATTCAGCGTCGAGGAAGTGCACCAGCTCACCCGCATCGATCCGTGGTTCCTGGCGCAGATCAAGGACATCGTCGACACCGAGCTCGAGCTCGAGCGCACCCGCCTGGAGGCGCTGGAGGCCGACGACCTGCGCTGGCTCAAGCGCAAGGGCTTTTCCGACCGCCGGCTGGCCCACCTGCTCAAGAGCACCGAGGCGCAGGTGCGCCGGCGCCGCCACGAGCTCGGCGTGCGCCCGGTGTACAAGCGCGTCGATACCTGCGCCGCCGAGTTCGCCACCCAGACCGCGTACCTGTATTCGACCTACGAGGACGAGTGCGAGGCCGAGCCGACCCGCCGCGACAAGATCATCGTTCTCGGTGGCGGGCCGAACCGCATCGGCCAGGGAATCGAGTTCGACTACTGCTGCGTGCACGCGGCGCTGGCGCTGCGCGAGGACGGCTACGAGACCATCATGGTCAACTGCAACCCCGAGACGGTGTCGACCGACTACGACACCTCGGACCGCCTGTACTTCGAGCCGCTGACCCTCGAGGACGTGCTCGAGATCGTCGACAAGGAAAGACCGAAGGGCGTGATCGTGCAGTACGGCGGCCAGACCCCGCTGAAGCTGGCGCTGGCGCTCGAAGCCGCCGGAGTGCCGATCATCGGCACCAGCCCCGACATGATCGACGCCGCCGAGGACCGCGAGCGCTTCCAGCAGCTGATCAACCGGCTGCAGCTGCTGCAGCCGCCGAACCGCACCGCGCGCTCGGAGACCGAGGCGATCAGCCGCGCCGAGGAGATCGGCTACCCGCTGGTCGTGCGCCCGAGCTACGTGCTCGGCGGCCGCGCCATGGAAATCGTCCACGAGCAGCGCGACCTCGAGCGCTACATGCGCGAGGCGGTGAAGGTGTCGAACGATTCGCCGGTGCTGCTCGACCGCTTCCTCAACGACGCCATCGAATGCGACGTCGACGCGATCTGCGATGGCGAGCGGGTATTCGTCGCCGGGGTCATGGAGCACATCGAGCAGGCCGGCGTGCACTCGGGCGATTCGGCGTGCTCGCTGCCGCCGTATTCGCTCAGCGCGGCGACGGTGGCCGAGCTCAAGCGGCAGACGGTCGAGATGGCCCGCGGCCTGAACGTGGTCGGCTTGATGAACGTGCAGTTCGCGATCCAGCACGACGGAGACGAGCAGCGCATTTTCGTGCTCGAGGTCAACCCCCGCGCGTCGCGCACCGTGCCGTTCGTGTCGAAGGCCACCGGGCTGCAGCTGGCGAAAATCGCCGCCCGCTGCATGGTCGGGTGCAGTCTGGAGCAGCAGCGGGTTCCGGAAGAAGTCGTGCCCGGCTATTTCAGCGTGAAGGAGGCGGTGTTCCCATTCGTCAAGTTCCCCGGCGTCGACCCGATCCTGGGCCCCGAGATGAAATCCACCGGTGAGGTCATGGGCGTCGGGCGCAGCTTCGGCGAAGCGTTCGTGAAGTCGCAGATCGGCGCCGGAACCCGGCTTCCGGTGGCCGCCGACGGTAGCCCGTCGAAGGTCTTCCTGTCGGTGAAGAACGCCGACAAGCCGCGCATGGTCGACGTCGCGCGCGATCTCGTGGGCCTGGGTTTCACCCTGGTGGCCACGCGCGGCACCGCGGCCGCGCTGCAGCAGGCCGGAATCGACGTGGTGACCGTCAACAAGGTCACCGAAGGCCGTCCGAACGTGGTCGACATGATGAAGAACGGCGAGATCGCGCTGGTCGTCAACACCGTCGAGGAACGGCGCAACGCGATTGCAGACTCGCGCGCGATCCGCATCACGGCGCTGGCCAACCGCATCGCCACGTTCACCACCATCGCCGGTGCCGAAGCTGCCGTCGAAGGAATGAAGTGTCTCGATCAGCGCGCGGTGCACGCGTTGCAGGCTTTACATCGTTCGTTGCATTTGGCACACTGAGCGGAGTTGTCAACCGGGCGCCGCGGCAGTGCACTGCTGCGGCGTTTCGTCTTTTTTGAACGGATTGTTCCCATGCCTACTCCCATGACCCGTCGCGGCGCCGAAAAGCTCAGGGCCGAGCTGCAGCGTTTGAAGACTGTCGACCGCCACGCCGTGATCCAGGCCATCGCCGAGGCGCGCGCGCAGGGCGACTTGTCGGAGAACGCCGAATACGAGGCGGCGAAGGATCGCCAGGGATTCATCGAAGGCCGGATCAAGGAAATCGAAGGCAAGCTGTCGTCGGCGCAAGTCATCGACCCGGCTGAAATCAACGCCGACGGGCGCGTCGTGTTCGGTGCCACCGTCGAACTCGCCGACGAGAACAGCGGCGAGGAAGCCGTCTACCAGATCGTCGGCGACGACGAGGCCGACTTGAAACTGGGCATGATCTCGGTCAGCTCGCCGATCGCACGCGCGCTGATCGGCAAGGAGGCGGGCGACGTGGCGCGGGTCGTCGCCCCCGGCGGGGTGCGCAGCTACGAAATCGTCAAGGTGCGCTACGCATGAAGGCCCCCAGGGCCGGGCTGCGTTATCTGGTCGCCGCGCTGTGGCTCGGCGGGCTGGTCGCGATCGGCGCCATCGGCGCGCCGAGCGCGTTCTCCGTGGTGCCGCAGAAGATGCTGGCAGCGGAATTGGCAAGCCGGATGTTCCACCAGATCGCGATCGCCGGCGCGGCCTGCGCCGGAGTCCTGCTGGTGCTCGAGCGCGCGCGCGAGCCGACGCTGGAACGTTCCACGCCGCTGCTTCTGGTGGCCGCGGCGCTGGCGCTCGACATCGTCGGCGCGTTCGGCGTGGCGCCACGGCTGATCGCCGCGGCCGCGGCGGGCGCCGCCGACGCCGGCTTGTGGCACGTCGCGGCAAGCGCGATCTACGTCGCGCAGACGGTCTGTGTACTGAGCTATGTCTGGACCCTGCCGCAGCGGGCCTGAGCGGAGCGTCCGGCACGCCGCCCGCGGTGGGGCTCGGGAAACCGCCCCGGATGCAGCTCAGGGCGCCTTCTTCTTCGCGCTGCTCTGGCGTGGCTTGGCCCGCTTGACCTGGCCGCTGGAGGTCAGCCGTTCGTTGCCGAGCACGGTCACGCGCTTGATCTTCGCTCGGTGCGTCGGACTCGAACTCGGCACCACGACCTTGACCTGCCGCGGCGCGCGATGCCTGGTCGCCCTGGCCGGGCTTGCCGGCGCCGACTCGGCTGCCGCCTTGTCGGGCAGCGGCCGATACACCACCAGCATGCGGCCGATGCTCTGCACCGCCGCGGCGCCGAGCTGCGCGCAAATGGCGTCGAGCATCGCCGCCCGCGCGTCGCGGTCGTCGCCGGCGACGCGAACCTTGATCAAGCCGTGCGCGGACAGCGCGCGGTCGATCTCGGCCAGCACCGCGGCGCTCAGGCCCTGGTCGCCGACCAGCACGGTGGGCTTGAGGCCGTGGGCCTGTGCGCGTTTCTCGCTGCGCTGCGCGGGAGTCAAGGTCAGGGACGTCATGGCCGAATTATCCATCGCGCCGCGACCGGCGTGTTCGAGATGAAGAAAAATCGTTTCAAGAAAGCGTGGTTGAACGAGCATCTGACCGACCCCTACGTCAAGCAGGCGCAGAAGGACAACTACCGGTCGCGCGCGGTCTACAAGCTGCGCGAGATCGACGAGGCGCACCGGCTGCTGCGCCCCGGGCAAGTGGTCGTCGACCTGGGCAGCGCGCCGGGCGCCTGGTCGCAGTACCTGGCGCGCAAGCTCGGCGCGGACCGCGCCGGCGCGATCGTTGCGCTGGACCTGCTGCCGATGGAGCCTGTCGAAGGCGTGCACTTCATTCAGGGCGATTTCCGCGAGCCCGAGGCGCTGAAGCGCCTCGAGGCGGCGCTGCTCGGGCGACGCGTCGACGTCGTGCTGTCGGACATGGCGCCCAATCTGTCGGGCATCGCGTCGGCCGACGCGGCGCGCATCGAGCATCTGGCCGAACTGGCGCTGGACTTCGCCGGGAACTGGCTCGAGGCCGACGGCGCCTTGCTGATGAAGAGCTTTCACACCGGCTACTTCAGCCAGATCGTGACGCGCTTCAAGCAGCAGTTCCGGGTCGTCAGGACCCTCAAGCCGAAGGCGTCGCGCGACCGGTCGGCCGAAGTGTTCGTGCTCGGCAGCGGCCTGCGCAAGCAAGGGTGATGGCTATCGCTTATGATTGAGCGATAGCGAAAGCAAAACATCGAAGCCGTGTCGGTCATCGTGCAAGAAATCAAGGGCGCATACCTTGATTCGCCTAGAATCGGACGCAGATTGAAGTCTGATTCGATCTGCTTGGCCCGTGGCGCGCAAAGGGCCCCCAGGAGTCTGTCTTGAACAATCAATGGTTTTCCAAAGTCGCAATCTGGCTGGTGATCGGGCTGGTGCTCTTTACCGTGTTCAAGCAGTTCGACCATACGGCTCCCGGCGCGACGGTCAGCTACACGCAGTTCATGCAACAGGCCAAGCAGGGGCACGTGAAGAAGGTCGTCGTGCACCAGAGCGGGCTGCTCGACGTGACGACGACCGACGGCAACCGCTACACCCTGACGTCGCCGGGCGACCTGTGGATGACCGGTGACCTGATGAAGGACGGCGTGCAGGTGGTCGGCGCGCCGCGCGAGGAACAGTCGTTCCTGATGCAGATCCTGATCTCATGGTTCCCGATGCTTCTGTTGATCGGCGTCTGGGTCTACTTCATGCGCCAGATGCAAGGCGGCGGCCGCGGCGGTGCGTTCAGTTTCGGCAAATCCAAGGCCAGGCTGCTCGACGAGTCGAGCAACACCGTGACGTTCGCCGACGTTGCCGGATGCGACGAGGCCAAGGAAGAGGTCAAGGAACTGGTCGATTTCCTGCGCGACCCGCAGAAGTTCCAGAAACTCGGCGGACGCATCCCGCGCGGCGTGCTGCTCGTCGGCCCGCCCGGAACCGGCAAGACGCTGCTGGCGAAGTCGGTCGCGGGCGAAGCCAAGGTGCCGTTCTTCTCGATTTCGGGTTCGGACTTCGTCGAAATGTTCGTCGGTGTCGGCGCGTCGCGCGTTCGCGACATGTTCGAGACTGCGAAAAAGCACGCGCCGTGCATCATTTTCATCGACGAAATCGACGCGGTCGGTCGCCATCGCGGCGCCGGCCTGGGCGGCGGCAACGACGAGCGCGAGCAGACGCTGAACCAGATGCTGGTCGAGATGGACGGTTTCGACACCAATCTGGGCGTGATCGTGATTTCGGCGACCAACCGGCCCGACATCCTCGACCCCGCGCTGCTGCGCCCCGGGCGCTTCGACCGCCAGGTCTACGTGCAGCTGCCCGACATCCGCGGCCGCGAGCAGATCCTGGTCGTGCACATGCGCAAGGCGCCGTGCGGCCCCGACGTGCGCGCCGACATCATCGCGCGCGGCACCCCGGGCTTTTCCGGCGCCGACCTGGCCAATCTGGTCAACGAGGCCGCGCTGTTCGCCGCCCGGCGCAACGCGCGGCTGGTCGAGATGGAGGATTTCGAGCGCGCCAAGGACAAGATCATGATGGGCGCCGAGCGCAGGTCGATGGTCATGCCCGAGGACGAGCGGCGCAACACCGCGTACCACGAGGCCGGCCACGCACTGGTTGCGCGGCTGATGCCGCAGACCGACCCGGTGCACAAGGTCACGATCATTCCGCGCGGCCGCGCGCTCGGCCTGACGATGCAGCTGCCCGAAATGGACCGCTACAGCATGGGGCGTGATCGCATTCTGAGCATGGTCTCGGTGCTGTTCGGCGGCCGCATCGCCGAAGAGGTGTTCATGAACCAGATGACCACCGGGGCGTCGAACGACTTCGAGCGCGCCACCCAGCTGGCGCGCGACATGGTCACGCGCTACGGCATGTCCGATACTCTGGGTCCGATGGTCTACGCCGAGAACGAGGGCGAGGTGTTCGTCGGCCGCTCGATCACCAAGACCACGCACGTGTCCGAGCAGACGATGCAGAAGGTCGACGCTGAAATCCGCCGCATCATCGACGAACAGTACGCGCTCGCCCGCCAGTTGATCGAGGCGAACAAGGACAAGATCGAAGCCATGGCGCACGCGCTGCTCGAATGGGAGACGATCGATTCCGAGCAGATCGACGACATCATGGCCGGGCGCCCGCCGCGCGCGCCGCGCCCGCCGGGTGCCGCGCCCAGTGGCCAGCCGCCGAGCAGCGGCCGTGCCAGCGGCG
>JAJZHS010000130.1 GCA_021798395.1 Pseudomonadota bacterium | reverse complement strand
GTCGGGGCGGCGCTGGCGCGCGCCGAGGATCTGCTGCGCGCGCACCGCACGGCGCTCGAGCGCGGCGCGCAGCAACTGATCGAGCGGGAAACCTTGACCCAGGCCGAGCTCAAAACCCTGTGCGGCGCTGTGCCGGTGCAAGCCGACGCGGCTTCGGACGCATTAAGCTGACGGGGCAGGCTCGGGTGGCGAGCCACGGACCGAAGGAGAGCGGCGATGCGCATGCGCGTGGCGTTGAGGCTGGTCGGGGCGGCGTCGATGCTGTTGCTCGGCGGTTGTGCGTCGATGTTGCCGCGCGGTGCCGCGCGCACCGACCGGCCGTGGCAGAGCTATGCCCAGGCACACGCAGCGTACGCGGCGATCCAGCCGTACGTGACCACGCTGGACGCGTTGCGCAAGCGCGGCGTCGATCCCGACAGCACGCCGAACGTGCAGCTGCTGAGCTATGCCGACATTCTGCGCGATCTGGTCCCCGCCGGCGGCGATGGGGTGGCGCTCGATCGCGGCATTCGCGATTGCCTGCGCGAACAGCAGCAGTGCGTCGGCTACGCGATCGCGCAGCGCCACGTGGAAACGCGCCGAGTCGGCAACTTCTGGGCCGATTTCCTGGATTTCCGGCGCGAAACGCGAACTCGAGGTTGGCAATACAGAATGCTGGTTCTCAGCGTTAATGGCCGTATCGTCTACAAGACATGGGGCGGTGAGCCGCATATCGCGCAAGACTCGATCGAGCGCAACCCGCTCGGCCCGCTGCAAAGCATCGGCGACTCGGTCGCGCGGCGCTTCTGACCGAGCGAAACAGGAAAGACTGCGCTGTGTCAAGGCCGCATGCCCGTGGGTGCGGCATCATCGTTGCGTTTGGTGACAACTTGGGGCGGCCATGGCAGGCAGCGGGAACACCGGTGCAGCGCGGGTGCTGATCGTCGACGACCATCCATTGGTGCGTCGCGGCATCGCGAGCGTGATCGACGCCGAACCCGATCTGCGCGTCTGCGCCGAGGCCGAAAGCATCGCCGAGGCGCTGTCCCGGATCCGGGCCGTGGCGCCAGACCTCGTCATCGTCGACCTGTCGCTGGCCGATGGCAGCGGGCTGGAACTGGTCAAGCGGCTGCGGGCGCAGGACGCGGCGCTGAAGATCCTGGTCTGCTCGATGCACGACGAACAGCTGTTCGCGCCGCGCGCGCTGGCCGCCGGCGCCAACGGCTACATCGGCAAGGAACAGGCCACGGAACACGTCGTCGACGCGGTACGCCACGTGCTCGCCGGCCGCACCTGGCTGAGCGAGGACATGACCGAGCGCGCGCTCAGCGGCGTGTCGCGCGGCGCGGCTGATTTCGCGCGCAACCCGATGGAGTCGCTGAGCGACCGCGAACTCGAGGTGTTCGAACTCATCGGACGGGGCTACGGCCCGTCCCAGATCGCCGAACAGATCCACCTAAGCGTCAAGACCGTCGAGACGCATCGGGAAAAAATCAAGCGCAAGCTCGGCCTGCGCAGCGGCGTCGAACTGGTGCGGCGCGCGCTGCAATGGGTCACCGAGGGCGGCTGAGCCGCCCCCGGAACCGCGTTACTCGGTCACCTTGGCCGCTTCCAGAAGCTTGTTCTGGTAGGCCTGGATTTCCTCGCGCTGCAGTTCCTGTTCGATCTGCGGCTTGAGCTGGTCGAGGGTCGGCGGCTTCGCCGGACGCGTCGCGTCAAGCTTGATGATGTGCCAGCCGAACTGGGTGTGCACGGGCTTGGCGGTGTACTGGCCCGCCTTCAGATGGGTCAGCGCCTCGGCGAACGGGGGCACGAAATTGCCCGGAGTCGACCAGCCGAGCTTGCCGTCGTTGACCGCCGATGCGGTGTCCTTGGAGTATTTCTTGGCCAGCGCGCCGAACTTGGCGCCCTTCTTCAACTGGGCGATCAAGTCGTCGGCCTGCTTCTCGGTCGGCACCAGGATGTGCTGGGCTTCATATTCGGTGGTGCCGAAGGTCTTGGTGAAATCGGCGTATTTGGCCTGGATCTGCGCGTCGGTCACCGGGTGCGCCTTGAGATATTCGCCGAGCAGCGTGCGGATCAGCACGTCGTCGCGCGTCATCTGGATTTCCTCGCGGACTTGCGGGCGCTTGTCGATCCCTTCCTTCTCGGCCTGCTGCACGATGACTTCGCGCATGATCAGCTGCTTCTTGATCTGCTCCTTGATCTGCGGCGTCAGCGGCTGCCCGCTGCGCTTGGCCATGCTGCTGGAGATGGCGTCGAGCAGGGTTTCGGGAATCGGCTTGCCGTTGACGGTGGCCGCGTTCTGCGCGTGCGCCAGAGGCGAGAGCAATGCCAGCGCGATCGCGGCAGGCAGGAGTTTGGATCGGACTTGGATCATGGCAGGAAGGGAGGGTCAGTGGAAACGCGCGCAACGTCACGAGCAACGCTGGGCGCGCGCCTCGGCAGCTCCGCTGGCCTCGCCCGGCGCGTGCAGGCGCAGCGTCAGGGCATGGATCTCATCGGGGAACATCGAGGCCAGCGCATCATACACGAGGCGATGTCGCGCAGTCCTTGATTGGCCGTTGAAACGCGCGCTAATCAGGATGACGCGGAAATGGCTGCCGTCGCCGTCGAATCCGGCGTGGCCGCGGTGCGCGGCGGAGACGTCGCGGACCTCGATCCGCTCCGGGGCGAAGGCGGTGCGCAGCAGTTGCTCGATGCGCTCGACACGGCGCATCAGCTGCCCTGCGCCGGAAGCTCGCGTGCGATCAGCAGCGACTGCACGATGGCGAACACGACGGTCAGTGCCAGGCTGCCGAACAGCTTGAAATCGACCCAGGTCGCCGTAGGGTAATGGAACGCGACCCACAGGTTGGCCATTCCCATGATCAGGAAATACACCGCCCATGACCAGTTCAAGCGCGTCCACGCGCGCTCGGGAAGTTCCATCTGGCTGCCCAGAAGCGACCGCACCAGATTGCGCCGCCAGAACAACTGGCCACCGACCAGAGCGACCGCGAACAGCCAATACAGCACCGTCGGCTTCCATTTGATGAATGTTTCGTCGTGCAGAGCCAGGGTTGCGCCGCCGAAGATGACGATGACGACCAGGCTGACCCACAGCATCGGCTCGATGCGCCGGCCGCGCAGCCGCAGCCAGCCGATCTGGCCGAAGGTCGTCGCGATCGCCACCGTCGTGGCGACGTAGATGCCGCCGAACTTGAACGCGACGAAAAACAGGATGATGGGGAGGAAATCGAAAAGCAGCTTCATCCCGCCATTATCCGCCGAGTGCGTCGTCCGGGTCACCGTCGGCGAATTCAAGGGCCGCCGAATTGATGCAGTAGCGCAGGCCCTGCGGCCCCGGTCCGTCGGGGAAGACGTGGCCGAGGTGCGCGTCGCACGCCGCGCACAGCACTTCGGTGCGCAGCATGCCGTGGCTGCGGTCGGCGCGTTCGCGCACCGCACGGGCGCTGGCCGGCGCAGTGAAGCTCGGCCAGCCGCTGCCCGAGTCGAACTTGGTCGCCGAGGCGAACAGCTGCGCGCCGCAACACACGCAGCGGTAGCTGCCGTCGGCGTGGTGGTTCCAGTACTTGCCGCTGAAAGGCGCCTCGGTCGCGCTGCAGCGCGTGACCTGGTACTGCTCGGGGCTGAGGCGGCTGCGCCAGTCGGCGTCGCGGGTGTCGTCGGGCATGGTGATGGACCTCACAGTGGACACAGCGGGGGCTCAGCTCGAACACGACAGCGCCGCCGGCGGCGCGTCGGCCGGCGGCGGCGCCGCGAATGCGGCGTGGGCCTGGTTGTCGGCGAACGGCGTGCGCAGCGCGTCGAGCAGGGCTTGCGCTGGAGCAAAGTCGCCGCTTTCGGCGGCTGCGATGGCGTGCTGCGCCAGATGGTGGCGCAGCACGATGCGCGGGTTGACGCGGTCCATCGCGTCGGGGCCGTCGCCACCGGCGTGCTGGCGCGCGCGCCAGCGCTGCAGCCAGGCATCGAACTCCGGCGCGCAGGACGCGAACTGGGCGCGCAACGCGTCGGGCACGGGGCCTTCGGCAGCGCGCGCGAGCAGGCGAAAGCTCAGCGTCCAGTCGGCCCGAGCGCGGTGCAGCAGTTCGATCCACGCCCGTGCCAGCGCGTCGTCGCCGGGCTGCGGCCGCGCCATGCCGAGGCGCGCTGCGATGCGCTGGCGCCAGGCGCGCTCGAATGCGTCGCCGAAGCCGTCGAGCACCGCGCGCACGCGCGCCGCGTCGGCGTCGAGCAGAGGACGCAGCGCCGCGGCCAGCGCGTGCAGGTCCCAGTGCACCGCAGCGGGCTGGTTGCGCCAGCTGTACCGGCCGTCGCGGTCGCTGGTGTTGGGGGTGTAATCGGGGTCGAAGGCGTCGACGAAGCCGAACGGTCCGTAATCGAGGGTCCAGCCGAGCATCGACAGGTTGTCGGTGTTGAGCACGCCGTGCACGAAGCCGACCGCCTGCCACGCGGCGACCAGTTCGGCGCTGCGTTGCACGACGCGTTGCAGCAGCGCCAGCGCCGGGTCGTCGGCGTCGGCGCAATCGGGCTCGAAGCGCGCGATCCACCACTGCAGCAAGCGCCGCAACGCGTCGTGCTGGCCGCTGTGCGCGAAATGCTCGAAATGCCCGACGCGCACGAAACTCGGCGCCAGCCTGGTCACGATCGCGGCGCGCTCGACACGCTCGCGCTGCACCGCGAGCGGCGAATCGACCAGGCACAGCGCGCGTGTGGTCGGAATGCCCAGGTGCCACATCGCTTCGCTGCACAGGAACTCGCGCAGCGACGAGCGCAGCACGGCGCGGCCGTCGCCGAAGCGCGCGTACGGCGTGCGTCCCGAGCCCTTGAGCTGCACGTCCCAGTCCGCGTGACCGGCGTTTTGCGCCGCGTCGGGCGCGGCGAAGCTGCCGAGAAGGTGCGCGCGGCCGTCGCCGAGCTGTCCCGCCCAGTTGCCGAACTGGTGTCCGGCGTACACGGTGGCCAGCGCAGGGCAATCGGGGTCGGCACGGTTGCCCGCGAACACCTCGGCCCATTCGGCGCGCGCCGCGGCGTCGCGCGGCGGCTGCAGCCCGAGCAGCCGCGCGGCGTCGTCGCTGACCAGGCGCAGCGTCGGTTGCGGCACGCCCTGCGGCGCCAGTTCGGTGTAGAACTCGTGCCCGAGCGCGCGCATCGGCTGCTGCGGCAGCGCCAGCCCGAGTGCCCATTGCGTGCGCGCGTCCATGCCCACGATTGTCGCGGCTGCCCGGATTCCCTTCTGCGGGTACGGGTACCTGCCCGCACGCTCCGCGTCCCCGGGCGGCGGCGGCGCGGCGGCTCAGCCTCCCGGGCTGCTGCGGCCGATGCGCGCCGCGAGTTCGCCGACGATGCCGCGGCGGAACAAAAGCACGCACAGCACGAAGATCGCACCGATGACGATGCTCACCGAGTCGTTGAGCTGCTGGAACCAGGCCACCCCCGTGAGGTGCACCAGTCCCCTCGAGATCGCGCCCATCTTGTCTTCGAGCACGGTGATCAGCAGCGCGCCGACGACGGGGCCGAAATCGGTTCCCAGGCCGCCGACCAGGGTCATCAGGATGACCAGTCCCGACGTCGCCCAGTGCACGTCGTCGAGGGTCTCGAAGCCCATCACCAGGGCCTTGAGGGCTCCGGCCAGGCCGGCGAAAGCGGCCGACAGCACGAACACAGCGATGCGGTAGCGGGTCGCGTTGTAGCCCAGCGAGATGAGACGCTGGTTGTTCTCGCGCGAGGCGTGCAGGATCTGGCCGAACGGTGAACGGCGGATGCGGCGCAGGAACCACCAGCTCAGCGCGACCACCGCGAGCACGACCTCGTACAGCACCCGGTCTGCGTGCAGCGGCAGCCCGAACAGGGTGCCGCGGGGGATCCCCTGAAGCCCGTCCTCGCCGCCGGTGAACGAGGCCTGCAGGAAAAAGAAATAGACGATCTGCGCCAGCGCCAAGGTGATCATCGAAAAATAGATTCCGCTGCGGCGCGCGGCCACCAGCGCCATCGCCAGCCCGATCAGCGCGGCCACCGCGACGCCCAGCAGCAGCCCGGCCGGAGTCGGCCAGTGCCACTGTGCCAGCGCCTGTCCGGCGACGTAGCCGGCGCTGCCGAACAGCGCGGCGTGGCCGAACGAGATCAGTCCGCCGTATCCGGCGAGCAGGTTGAACGCGCACGCCAGCAGCGCGAAGCACATCACGCGCATGCCCAGCACCGGATACAGTCCGAGCCACGGCGCGACCGCGACCAGCGCCAGCAGCAGCCACGGCGCGGCGCCGCGCAGCCCCGCGCGCGCCGTTGCGGCGTTCACCGCGACCTCCCGAACAACCCCGCCGGGCGCACGGTCAGCACCAGCGCCATCAGGATGAACACCACGGTGCTGGAAATCGGCGCGTAGACGACCTTGGCCAGGCCCTCGACGAGCCCCAGCGCCAAGCCGGAGACGATGGCGCCGACCACCGAGCCCATGCCGCCGATGACCACGATCGCGAACACGGTGATGATCAGGTTCGAACCCATCAGCGGAGAGACCTGGATCACCGGCGCCGCGAGCACGCCGGCCAGACCGGCCAGCGCGGCGCCGAAGCCGAAGGTCAGCGTGACCAGCAGCGGCACATTGATGCCGAAGCACTGCACCAGCGCCGGGTTCTCGGTTCCCGCGCGCAGGTACGCGCCGAGGCGGGTGCGCTCGATCAGCATCCACGTTCCCACGCACAGCACGATCGACGCCAGGACGGCGAAGGCGTGGTAGACGGGCAGGTACATGAACCCGAGGTCGAGCACGCCGCCGAGCTGCGGTGGCGGGTTGTACGGCTCGCCGGCGACGCCGAAGAGCGAGCGGAACAGGCCTTGCAGCAGCAGCGTCAGGCCGAAGGTCAGCAGCAGGCCGTAGATCGGGTCCATGCCGCGAAGCCGGCGCAGCATCAGGCGCTCGATCAGCATGCCGACGACGGCCAGCGCCAGCGGCGCCAGCAGCAGCATCCACCAATAGCCGAGGCCGGCGTACTGGCCGCCGATCCAGGCCAGCATCGCGCCCATCATGAAGAACGCGCCGTGGGCGAAATTGACCACGTCCATCAGGCCGAAGATCACCGCCAGCCCGAGCGAGAGCATGGCGTAGAAC
>JAJZHS010000129.1 GCA_021798395.1 Pseudomonadota bacterium | reverse complement strand
TTCGAGAACTGCTTGCGGCGACGTGCGCCGTGCAGACCGACCTTCTTGCGTTCGACTTCACGCGCGTCGCGCGTGACGAAGCCGGCGCCCGACAGCGTCGGCTTCAGGCTGGCGTCGTAGTCGATCAGCGCGCGGGTGATGCCGTGGCGCACCGCGCCGGCCTGGCCCGATTCGCCGCCGCCGCGCACGTTGACCTTGATGTCGAACAGCGCTTCGTTCTGCGTCAGCACCAGCGGCTGCTTGACCACCATGATCGACGTCTGGCGACCGAAGTACTCCTGCAGCGCCAGTCCGTTGACCGTGATGTTGCCGCTGCCCTTTTTCAGGAACACGCGGGCGACCGAGCTCTTGCGGCGGCCGGTGCCGTAATTCCAATCTCCGATCATGGCCGCTCCTTACAGTTCCAGGGACTTCGGTTGCTGCGCGCTGTGCGGGTGCTCGGCGCCGGCGTAGATCTTCAGCTTCTTGATCATCGCGTAGCCCAGCGGGCCCTTCGGCAGCATGCCCTTGACCGCCAGCTGCAGCGCGCGGCCCGGGTGGCGCGCCTGCATGTCCTTGAAGCGCGTCGCGTAGATGCCGCCCGGGTAACCGGTGTGGCGGTAGTAGATCTTGTCGTCGGCCTTGTTGCCGGTGACGCGCAACTTCGACGAATTGACGATGACGATGAAATCGCCGGTGTCGACGTGAGGCGTGTAGATGGCTTTGTGCTTGCCGCGCAGGCGTCGTGCCACTTCGCTGGCAACACGACCGAGGACCTTGTCCGTGGCGTCGATCACAAACCATTCATGCTTCACTTCGGCCGGTTTGGCGCTGAAGGTCTTCATGGATGTCGTTCCCGTGAGGGGGTTGCGGCCGTTCTGTCCCGTTGTTGCCGTTGCGCAACGCGCGCCGGCACCGGGCTCTCCCCCGATGCGCGCATCGTCATCGCCGAGCCGCCAGCCGAGCCGTGCGCGGGGAGGTTGCGCGACCGCTCGATGCAAACTGCCGGGCCGCGATCGACCCGGGGCGGCGCGGCCGGATCAACCGGATGCGCGCAGGTGTCCGGTGGCCAAAAAACCGGAACTGCTCATTCTATACGCAAAGTCCCTCGGGGCCAAGGCCGGCGAGGCGAAGGCGGCCGGCAGGCCCGGCCTGCGAGCGGCGCGTGTTGCAATGCAACAAATCGGCTTGCGGCCGGGCTAACATACCGCCATGTCCGATACCGTTCCCGTGCCGTCCGAGCGCGATCTCTGGCCCGATTTCGGCGGCCGCGCGCCGTTGGTGCCGATCCGCCCGCTCGGCGCCGAACACCGCGACGCCTTGCGCCAGCATCTGCTCGCGCTCGACGCGGCGGATCGCTATCTGCGCTTCGGCTACGCGGCCAGCGATTCCCGGATCGGCGCCTACGTCGACGGCATCGACTTCGAGCGCGACGTGCTCTACGGGGTGTTCAACCGGAGGCTGCAGCTGATCGCCGCCGCGCACCTGGCGCTTCCGGGCGACGGCAGCGCCGAGTTCGGTGTCTCGGTGCTGCCGTGCGGACGCGGCAAGGGCATCGGCACGCGCCTGTTCGAGCGCGCCGCGGTGCACGCGCGCAACCGCGGCGTCGCCTGCCTGACCATGCAGTGCCTGACGCACAACGCGCCGATGGTGCGCATCGCGCGTCGGGCGGGAATGCGCGTGCACGTCAGCGGCAGCGAAACCGACGGCGTGCTGCAAGTGCGTCCCGGCACGCTGCGCAGCCACCTCGACGAGTGGCTCGACGACGCCACCGGCGGGATCGATTTCGCGCTCAAGCTCGCCGCCATGCGGTGAGCCGGGCGCGCCGGGCGGCCGCGCTCACAGCGCGTAGCCGGCGTAGGGCTTGATCTGCGCCAGCACGAAACTGGACTTCAGGTCGGCCACGCTTTCGTGGCGCAGCAGGGTTTCCAGCACGAAACGCGCGTAGTGCTCCATGTCGGAAACGTGCACGCGCAGCACATAGTCCATTTCGCCGGTCAGCGCGAGGCACTCGACCACTTCGGGCCAACCCGCCACCGCGGCGCGAAAAGCGTCCAGAGGCGAGCGCAGGTTGTCCGCCCGGTGCTTGTCCAGGCGAACGCTGATCACCGCGCTGAGTCCAAGACCGAGCGCCGTCGGTTCCAGCACCGCGGTGTAGCCGCGGATCGCGCCGATCTGCTCGAGCCGGCGCAGCCGGCGTTGCACCGCCGACGCCGACAGGCCGACCTGCTCGGCGAGCTGCTCCTGGGTCAACCGCGCGTCTCGCTGCAGTGCGCGCAGCAGGGCGCGGTCGATGCGGTCGAGGTCTTTGGAATCATGCATGTTTTTCGCGTCCTTCACGTCATCCACGCACAAACGCATCGAGCATGCAAGCATTGTGCGCCCGATATTCCGAAAAAACCCGCGCGTGATCGCCTAAAGTCTCGTCCACCACCATCGTCGTATCAGGAGACGTGCATGTCAGCCATCACCCGGGACAACCCGATGGGGACCGACGGGTTCGAGTTCGTCGAATACGCCGCGCCGGACCCGGACAAGCTCGGCGCGCTGTTCGCCCAGCTCGGATTTCGCGCCGTGGCGCGTCATCGCCACAAGAACGTCACCCTGTGGCGACAGGGAGGCGTCAACTTCATCGTCAACGCCGAGCCCGATTCGTTCGCGCAGCGCTTCGCGCGTCGCCACGGCCCGAGCATCTGCGCCATCGGCCTGCGCGTGGCCGACGCGGCGCAGGCCTACCGCCGCGCGCGGGAACTCGGGGCCTGGGGCTTCGACAGCCACGGCGGTCCGATGGAGCTGAACATCCCGGCGATCAAAGGCATCGGCGACAGCCTGATCTATTTCGTCGACCGCTGGCGCGGCAAGGACGGGCGCCACGGCGGAATCGGCGACATCGCGATCTACGACGTCGACTTCGAGGCCCTCGACGACGCCGAGCACGCCGGGGTCGGGCTGCTCGGAATCGACCACCTGACGCACAACGTCTACCGCGGCGGAATGGCCGAATGGGCCGGCTTCTACGAGCGGCTGTTCAACTTCCGCGAAATCCGCCATTTCGACATCGAAGGCCAGGTCACCGGTCTGCGCAGCAAGGCGATGACCAGCCCCTGCGGCAAGATCCGCATCCCGATCAACGAGGAGAGCATGGACAGGCCCGGGCAAATCCAGGAATTCCTCGACCTCTACCACGGCGAAGGCATCCAGCACATCGCGCTGTCGAGCGCCGACATCGTCGCGACGGTCGAGGCCCTGCGCGCCAACGGGGTCGACTTCCTCGACACCCCGGACACGTATTACGAACTGCTCGAACGCCGCCTGCCCGGCCACGGCGAGGACGTCGCGCGGCTGCAGCGCAACCGCATCCTGCTCGACGGCGCGGTGCAGCCGCAGCGCAGGCTGCTGCTGCAGATTTTCACGCGCAGCGTGATCGGCCCGATCTTTTTCGAAATCATCGAACGCAAGGGCGACCAGGGTTTCGGCGAAGGCAACTTCAAGGCCTTGTTCGAAAGCCTCGAGCTCGACCAGCTGCGCCGCGGCGTGGTCGCCGCCTGACGCAGTGGACGGGATCCGGCTCGCTAGGGGACACGGCGCAGCAGCGCCATCAGCGCGTCGAAGCCGCGGCCGTAGGGCGGCCGCACCAGCGCGCCCAGCCCCAGACGCGGCTGGGCCAGCACCGGCTTGAGGTGGCTGAGGCGGTCGAAGCCCCAGCGACCGTGGTAGGCGCCCGTTCCCGACGCGCCGACCCCGCCGAACGGCAGCGTGTCCTGGGCGACGTGCAGCAGGGTGTCGTTCAGCGTCACGCCGCCGGCGTGGACCGCACGCAGCGCGGACGCGGTGCGCGCGCGATCGTCGTCGAACCAGTACAGCGCCAGCGGGCGCTCGCCGGCCTGGATCCGTGCGATCGCGTCGCCGAGCGCGTCGTAGGGGACCAGCGGAAGCAGCGGACCGAAGATTTCCTCGCGCATCAGTTTCAGTGTCGGCGGCGGGTCCAGGCACAGCACCGGCGCCAGCCGGTGCCGCTGCTCGTCGCGCTGCGCACCGGCGAACAGCGGATGCAGCGCGACGCCGGCGCTGCGCGCCTCGTCGAGCAGCGCGCATTGGCGCGCGTACTGGCGCGCGTCGACGATGCTGCAGTAATCGGCGCTGTCCAGTCCCTGCGGGTGCAGCCGCGCCGCAGCGCGCACGCAGGCCTGCGCGAACGGCTCGAGCGCGTCGCGCGGCAGCAGCACGTAGTCGGGCGCCACGCAGGTCTGGCCGGCATTGAGCAACTTCCCGTGCACGACGCGCATCGCCGCGTGGTCGAGGTCGCAGCCCTCGGTCAGCACCACCGGCGACTTGCCGCCGAGCTCCAGCGTCACCGGAACCAGATTCGGCGCCGCCGCGGCCATCACCCGCCGGCCGACCGCGCCGCTGCCGGTGAACAGCAGGTGGTCGAACGGCAGCGAGACGAACGCCGCGGCCTCTGCCGCGTCGCCGTGGAACACGACCAGTTCGTCGGCGTCGAACGCGCCGCGGGCCAGTTCGGCCAGGCAGGCGCCGAATCGCGGGCTGAACTCGGACAGCTTGAGCAGCGCCCGGTTGCCGGCCGCGAACGCCGCCACCAGCGGCAGCGAAGACAGGTGCAGCGGGTAGTTCCACGGCGCGACGATGCCGACCACGCCCAGCGGCTGCGGCCACAGCCGCGCGCGCGCCGGCCAGAACAGCATCGATACCGCCGCGCGCCGCGGGCGCGTCCAGCCGGCGCCGCGGCGCAGCGCGTGGCGCAGCGCTTCGCGCACCGGAAGCAACTCCAGCGCACGCGTCTCCGCCGCCGGACGGTGCCCGAAATCGGCGTCGATGGCGTCGATCAGGCGCTGTTCGTGGATGCGCACCAGAGCGTCGAGCCGACGGAGCCGGTCGCGGCGCTGCGTCCAGGGCGGGTACGGCTCGGCGCGGCTGGCCGCATGCATGCGCGCAAAGGCCGCGTGCAATGCGTCGCCGGGCGGGTTCGGATCGTCCATCACACCTCCAGGGGGTCGCGCGCGAAACCCGCCGGTGCACGCCAGGCCGCGCTTGCGCTTATCCTAAACCGCAGCTTCAGCCCAGTTCAGCCATGCCGACGAACATTCCCCTTCTTCCGCCGACCCTCCGCGTGCTCGAACGCGGCTGGCTGTCGGCCAACAGCGTCGTCGGTTTCGAGCCCGACGGATCGGCCACCGTGGTCGACACCGGCTACGTGCAGCACGCCGAGCAGACGCGGGCCCTGATCGCGCACCTGCTCGGCGGCCGCGCGCTGCGGCGCATCGTCAACACCCACCTGCACTCCGACCACTGCGGCGGCAACGCCGCGCTGCAGGCCGCGTACGGCGGGCCGCGGCAATGCCCGATCGAAGTCCCGCTGGGCGAGCTCGCGGCGGTCAACGACTGGGACGAGGACGCGCTGAGTTTCCGCGCCACGGCGCAGCAGGCTGCCGCCTTCACCGCGGCGCGCGGCGTCGCCGCGCTGGAGCGGCTGCGCATCGGAGGCCTGGAATGGACCGCGTATCCGGCGCCGGGCCACGATCCGCACGCGCTGATGCTGTTCGACCCGGCCCACGGCGTGCTGATCAGCGGCGACGCGCTGTGGCGCGACGGCTTCGGCGTGATTTTTCCCGAACTGCGCGGCCAGCCCGGGTTCGCCGCCCAGCGCGAGACCCTGCAGCGCATCGCGGCGCTGCGTCCACGCTGCGTGATTCCTGGGCACGGCGCCGTGTTCGACGACGTCGACGCCGCGCTGCAGCGCGCCGTGCAACGCGTCGACGCGTTCGTCGCCGACCCGCTGCGGCACGCCAGGCACGGCCTGCGGGTGCTGCTGAAGTTCCAGTTGCTGCAGCACCCGCACGGCGTGCCGCGCGCCCGATTGCGCGGCTGGTTCGCCGACGCGCCGTTGCTGGCCGAGGTCGGGCGGCGGTTCTGGGACGGAACCGACCCCGGCGATCTCTTCGGCGACACCGTCGACGCGCTGTGTCGCTCCGGCGCCGCGCGCGCCGACGCCGCGATGGTCTACGACGCCGGCTGAACGGATCCCGCGCGCCGCCTGCGGGCGCGCGCGCTGCCTACAATCGGCCGATGCCCGGTACGCCCCGACGCCCAGTGCAGCCGGCCGCCGCGTCGCGCGCCGGCGACCCGGGCGCGCGTCTCGGGCTGCGCGGCGACTGGGACTACGCGCTGCACCTGCCGCTGCATTACCTGGACGAGACGCGCATCACTCCGATCGCGCAGTTGCGCGACGGCGCCGCCGCGCTGGTGCAGGCCCGGGTGCGCAGCGCCGAACTCGGCGGCGCCCGGCGCCAGCTGCGCGTGCGCGTCGACGACGACAGCGGCAGCCTCGAGTTGCGTTTCTTCCATGTCTATCCGAACTGGCAGCGGCAATACGCAGCAGGCAAGCTGCTGCGCGTGCGCGGCGAGCCGCGGCGCACGCTGTACGGGTTCGAGATGGTGCATCCGTCGTGCCGCGCGAGCGCGGCCGACGCGCCGCTGCCGCAGCGACTCACACCGGTGTATCCGGCTGCCGCCGGAATCAGCCAGGCCTGGCTGCGCGCCGCGGTCGCCGCCGCGCTGCGCCGGCTCGACCTGCGCGAGTGGCTGCCCGACGCGCTGCTGCAGCGCTACGCGCTGCCTTCGATCGGCCCCAGCCTCGAGCTGCTGCACGCACCGCCCGCCGACGTCGAACTGGCGGCGTTGCAGGCGCGCAGCCACCCTGCGTGGCAGCGCATCAAGTTCGACGAACTGCTTGCCCAGCAAATGGCGCAGCAGCTGGCGCGCGCGCGCCGGGCGACGCTGCGCGCGTGGCCGATGGCGGCGGGCGGCAGCGGCCTGGTGCCGCGGCTGCGCGCCGCGCTGCCGTTCGCGCTGACCGCGTCGCAGGACGCCTGCGTCGAACAGATCGTCGCCGACCTGCGGCGCGCCCAGCCGATGCACCGGCTGCTGCAAGGCGATGTCGGCAGCGGCAAGACCGTGGTCGCCGCGCTGGCCGCGGCGCATGCCGTCGACTCCGGATTCCAGTGCGCGCTGATGGCGCCGACCGACATCCTCGCCGGCCAGCACCTGCGCAAGCTGGCCGAGTGGCTGCAGCCGCTGGGCGTCGGCGTGGCCTGGCTGCGCGGCGCGCAGAAGCCGCGCGAG
>JAJZHS010000128.1 GCA_021798395.1 Pseudomonadota bacterium | reverse complement strand
GGCCACGACGCGCGGCGGCTGCTGCACCCGCAGGCGGATGCGCAGCTGCGGCCAGCCGGCCGTGTGCAAGCGCCGCTGCAGCAACGGCAGGTGCAGCTTGAGCTTGGCCGCCACCGCGGGCGAAGACACGTGCAGCGTCCAGGTGCCGTCGACGCAAGGCCCGGGGCGGACCGCTTCGGCCAGCGCAGGCGGCAGCAAGGGCGCCAGCTCGGCCCACATCTTCTGCGAAGTGAGCGCACGCTCTCTCAGCGCGCTCAGCACGTCGTTGCGCTGCAGCCATTGCTGCAGCGAGGCGCGGCCGGGGGGCGGGGCGGAGGTGGACGGGGCGGGGCGGCGGCGCGACATCGGCTTGGGCTTGCGGACAAACGCCATTGTCGCGCCGCGACCCGGGTCCGTCATCAGCGCGCTGGCTAGAATGGGCATTTACGCGCGGCTTATCCACAGAGTTCCATGCCCGTCACTTTCCTGACCCGTCTGTTCGGCAGCCGCAACGAGCGCCTGCTGCGCCAATACCGGCGCACCGTGCAGCGCATCAATGCGCTGGAGCCCGAATTCGAGAAGCTCACCGACGAGGAACTGCGCGCGAAGACCGCCGAGTTCCGCGATCAGGTGGCGGGCGGGCGCAGTCTCGACGATGTGCTGCCCGAGGCGTTCGCGGTGGTTCGCGAAGGCGGCAAGCGCGCGTTGAAGATGCGGCACTTCGACGTGCAATTGATCGGCGGCATCGCGCTGCACCAGGGCAAGATCGCCGAAATGCGCACCGGCGAAGGCAAGACCCTGGTCGGCACCCTGGCCGTGTACCTGAACGCTCTGGCCGGTCGCGGCGTGCACGTGGTCACGGTCAACGACTACCTGGCGCAGCGCGACGCGCAGTGGATGAGCCGCCTGTACAACTTCCTCGGCCTGAGCGTGGGCATCAACCTGCCGACCATGTCGCGCGAGGAAAAGCAGGCCGCGTACGCGGCCGACGTGACCTACGGCACCAACAACGAGTACGGATTCGATTACCTGCGCGACAACATGGTGTTCGAGCCGGCCGAGCGCGTGCAGCGCGGGTTGCACTACGCGCTGATCGACGAGGTCGACTCGATCCTGATCGACGAGGCGCGCACGCCGCTGATCATTTCCGGCCAGGCCGAGGACAACACCGAGCTGTACCTGCGCCTGAACCAGGTCGTGCCGCTGCTCGAGCGCCAGATCGGCGAGGAGGATCCGCTGACCGGCAAGGGCGTCGAGAAGCCCGGCGACTTCACCGTCGACGAAAAGGGCCACCAGGTCTACCTGACCGAGGCCGGCCATGAAAAGGCCGAGCGCATCCTCGGCGGCATGGGGCTGATCCCCGAAGGCAGCACGCTGTACGACCCGGCCAACATCGCGCTGATCCACCACCTGTACGCTGCGCTGCGCGCGCACAGCCTGTACCACCGCGACCAGCACTACGTGGTGCAGAACGGCGAGGTGGTGATCGTCGACGAATTCACCGGCCGCATCATGACCGGCCGGCGCTGGTCCGACGGGCTGCACCAGGCGGTCGAGGCCAAGGAAGGCGTGCGCATCCAGAGCGAGAACCAGACGCTGGCGTCGATCACCTTCCAGAACTACTTCCGCATGTACGGCAAGCTCGCCGGCATGACCGGAACCGCCGACACCGAGGCGTACGAGTTCCAGGAGATCTACAAGCTCGAGACCGTGATCATTCCGACCAACCGGCCGAGCAAGCGCAAGGATCACCAGGACAAGGTCTACAAATCGGCGCCCGAGCGCGACACCGCGGTGGTGGCCGACATCAAGGACTGCTGCGAGCGCGGCCAGCCGGTGCTGGTCGGCACCGCGTCGATCGAGGCCAGCGAGCACCTGTCGCAGCTGCTGCGCGCGGAGAAGCTGGCGCACCAGGTGCTCAACGCCAAGCAGCACGCGCGCGAGGCCGAAATCGTGGCGCAGGCCGGACGGCCGAAGATGATCACCATCGCGACCAACATGGCCGGCCGCGGAACCGACATCGTGCTCGGTGGAAACGTCGAGAAGCAGTGCGAGTTCATCGTCGCCGACGCGTCGCTGGACGAAGCCGAGAAGCAGCGCCGGGTGACCCAGCTGCGCGACGAGTGGCAGTCGCTGCACGACCACGCCATCGCGCAGGGCGGCCTGCACATCGTCGGCACCGAGCGCAGCGAATCGCGCCGGGTCGACAACCAGCTGCGCGGGCGCTCAGGGCGCCAGGGCGATCCGGGTTCGTCGCGCTTTTACCTGTCGCTCGACGACCCGTTGATGCGCATTTTCGCCGGCGACCGCGTGCGCTCGATCATGGAGCGGCTGAAAATGCCCGAGGGCGAGGCGATCGAGGCCGGCATGGTCACGCGCTCGATCGAGTCGGCGCAGCGCAAGGTCGAGGCGCGCAACTTCGACATTCGCAAGCAGCTGCTCGAATACGACGACGTCGCCAACGAGCAGCGCAAGATCATGTACCAGCAGCGCAACGCGATCCTGGACAACGCCGACGTGGGCACCCAGGTGCAGGCGCTGCGCGAAGGCAGCGTCGCCGACCTGGTGCACCTGTACGTTCCGCCGCAGAGCATGGAGGAACAGTGGGACGTGCCGGCGCTGGAGCGCGCGCTGCGCGACGAATGGCAGGTCGAGCTCGACCTGCACGGCTGGATCGAGGCCGACCAGACGATCACCGACGAAGACGTGCTGGCGCGCGTGGTCGACACCGTCGACGCACGCTACAAGTCCAAGGTCGACCTGGTCGGCGCCGAGAACTTCGCCGCCTTCGAGCGCATGGTGCTGCTGCAGTCGCTCGACCAGCACTGGCGCGAGCACCTGTCGGCGCTCGACTACCTGCGCCAGGGGATCCACCTGCGCGGCTACGCCCAGATGCAGCCCAAGCAGGAGTACAAGCGCGAGGCGTTCGAGCTGTTCGGACAGATGCTCGACGCGGTGAAGAACGACGTCACGCGCACGTTGATGACCGTGCAGGTGCAGAGCCAGGAACAGGCCGAGGAGGCCGCCGAACGCATCGAGCAGCGCGCGCAAAGCCTGCACAACGTGGTCTTCCAGCACCCCGACGCCGCCGGCACCGCGGCCGACGACGATCCCGACGCGGCGCTGGCCGCGGCCGCGGTTCCCGCGGTGCAGACCATCGTGCACGCGACTCCGAAAATCGGCCGCAACGATCCGTGCCCGTGCGGCAGCGGCAAGAAGTACAAGCACTGCCACGGCGCGTTGTCATGAGCCGGCGCGACGGCACGCGCCGTCGCCGCCGAACCCGAACCGTCCCCGCCGCCCCAGGAGCCCTGCGATGGCCGTGAAACTCGATCCTCCCGACCCGGCCGCGCTGCACCCGGTTGCAGGCGTGCGCCTCGGCGTGGCGCAGGCCGGTATCCGCAAGCCCGGACGCGACGACCTGTGCGTGCTGCTGCTCGACGCCGGAACCCTGGTCGCCGGGGTGTTCACGCGCAACCGCTTCTGCGCCGCTCCGGTGCAGGTCTGCCTCGAGCACCTCGGTGCGCAGCAGTGCGCCACCGTGCGCGCGCTGGTCGTCAACACCGGTTGCGCCAATGCCGGAACCGGAGTCGACGGCCTGCTCGCGGCGCGCCGCACCTGCGTCGACCTGGCCGCCCTGCTGCACGTGCAGCCCGGCGCGGTGTTGCCGTTCTCCACCGGGGTGATCCTCGAGCCGCTGCCGGTCGAACGCCTGGGCGCGGCGCTGCCCGCAGCGCTGGACGACGCGCGCGACGACAACTGGGCGCGCGCCGCCGGCGCCATCATGACCACCGACACGGTGCCCAAGGCCGCCAGCGTCCAGGTGGCGATCGACGGCGTGACGGTGACGGTGACCGGCATGGCCAAGGGCGCCGGAATGATCCGGCCGAACATGGCGACCATGCTCGGCTTCATCGCCACCGACGCCCGCGTCGCGCCGGCGCTGCTGGCGCAGCTGGTGCGCGAGGTCGCCGACGCGTCGTTCAACTGCATCACGGTCGACGGCGATACCTCGACCAACGATTCGCTGGTCATCGCGGCCAGCGGGCACAGCGCGCTGGGGTTGATCAGCGACGCCCACAGCGCGCAGGCCGCTGCCCTGCGCGACGCGCTGGTCGCGGTTGCGCGGCAGCTGGCGCAGGCCATCGTGCGCGACGGCGAAGGCGCGACCAAGTTCATCACCTTGCGCGTCGAAGGCGCGCGCAGCGTCGACGAGGCGCGTCGCGTCGGCTACGCGGTGGCGCATTCGCCTCTGGTCAAGACCGCGTTCTTCGCCAGCGACCCGAACCTCGGGCGCATCCTGGCCGCGGTCGGCTACTCCGGCGTCGACGATCTCGACGTGCGCGGCGTCGATCTGTACCTGGGCGACGTCCACGTGGCCACTCGTGGCGGGCGCCATCCGCGCTACGCCGAGGCCGACGGCCAGCGCGTCATGGCGCAGCCCGAAATCGACGTGCGCATCGCCCTCGGTCGCGGCGATGCCGCCGCCACGCTGTGGACCTGCGACCTGTCGCACGACTACGTCTCGATCAATGCCGATTACCGCAGCTGACAGGCGGCGGGCGCAGCGTGCGCCTGCGCCGGAGGCCGCCGTGCCGCCCGATCCGATGGCGCGCCTGGCCGCCTTGCTCGAGCACGCCGAGCGCGTACTCGGCCGAGTCGAGCGCATGCTGCCGCCGGCCGCGCAGGCGCCCGACTGGGACGCCGCGTGCGCGTTCCGCTGGCGCCGCGCCGGCCACGCCGCGCACCTGCAGCCGGTGCGCTCGCTGGCGCCGATCCGGCTGACCGACCTGCACGGAATCGACGAGCAGAAGCGGCGGGTGGAGCGCAACACCCGCCAGTTCGTCGCCGGCCGCCCGGCCAACAACGTGCTGCTGACCGGAGCGCGCGGCACCGGCAAGTCGTCGCTGGTCAAGGCGTGCCTGAACAAGTACGCGGCCAAGGGGTTGCGGCTGATCGAGGTCGACAAGGCCGACATGGCCGACCTGCCCGAGCTGCTCGACCTGCTGGTTGACCGTCCCGAACGCTTCATCGTGTTCGCCGACGATTTGTCGTTCGACGACGGCGAGCCCGGCTACAAGGCGCTGAAGTCGGTGCTCGACGGCTCGGTCGCGGCGCAGGCCGACAACGTGCTGATCTACGCCACGTCGAACCGGCGCCACCTGCTGCCCGAGACCATGCGCGACAACCTCAGTTATGCGCATTCGGCCGACGGCGAGCTGCACCCGGGCGAAGTGGTCGAGGAGAAGATTTCGCTGTCGGACCGTTTCGGGCTCTGGGTCAGCTTCTATCCCTTCGACCAGGACCACTACCTGGCGATCGCCGAGCACTGGCTGCAGGCCCTCGGCGCCAGCGCCGAGCAGGCGCGCGCCGCGCATCGCGATGCCTTGCTGTGGGCGCTCGAGCGCGGCTCGCGTTCCGGGCGCATCGCGTGGCAGTTCGCGCGCGACTGGGCCGGACGCCACGCTCCGTGACGGCGCCTGCCCAGCCGCGGGTGGCGGTGGCGGTGGGCGTGCTGCTGCGCGCCGACGGCAGTTTCCTGCTCGGCAGCCGCCCGCACGGCAAGCCGTGGGCCGGCTACTGGGAGTTCCCGGGCGGCAAGCTGGAGGCCGGCGAAAGCGTCGCGCAGGCGCTGGCGCGCGAGTTGCACGAAGAACTCGGCATCGAGGTGCTCGAGTCCACCTTCTGGCGCAGCTGCGCCATGGACTACAGCCACGCGCGCGTCGACCTGCGCTTCTGCAAGGTCACGCGCTGGCGCGGCGAGCCGCATCCCCGCGAAGGCCAGCAACTGGCCTGGCAGGCGCTGCCGGTGCGGGTCGCGCCGGCGCTGCCGGGAACGCTGCCGGTGCTGCGCTGGCTGGCCGACGAGCGCGGCTGGAGCGGCGCGCTGCTCGCCGAAGCGCCTCGCTGAGGTGCGTCACAGGTCAGCGCGGGCAGCGCACGCTGCGCGCACCCGGCGTGGCGCGGTGCACGGGATTCACGCGCACAGCGCCAGCTCGAACGCCACGTCCTCGGCCGCGGCGCGCAGCTTCCAGTCGGCGTCCGGGCGCAGGAAGCGCACCGAGATCATCAGCCGGTGCCCGGTGGTCTCGGGCACCACGCCGAGCTTGCCGTCGACGCGCAGGCGCAGCAACTGGTAGCTGCGTCCGCCCAGGTTCTGCTGGAAGTTCCCTCCGCCGGCCAGCGTCTTGCGCGGCGTTCCGGAGTCACGAAGCAGGCGCAGGATCAGCTCGACCGCCATCGCCAGCGGCGCGAACGCGTCCATCCAGCGCGCCATGTCGGCGCTGCGCTGGGCCTGCGGCAGGTGCTGCCAGGCGTAATAGGCCGGCAGATCGAACTCGCAGGTGCCGCCGGGTATGCTGGCGCGGCTGCGGATGGCCATCAGCCATTCGTTGTCCAGCAGCGCCTGCCCCGGCTTGCCCAGCTGCTGGCTCAGGCCGTCGAATGCGGCGTCGACCTCGGCCAGCACCGAGTCCAGCATGCCTTCGGAAATCGCCGGGTTGCCGCGGTAACCGAGCAGCTGCTGACGCTGCTTTTCGAGGTCTTTCAGCAGATCGGACTTGAGATCCTGGCGACTGACCACGTCCATGATCTCGAACATGGTCAGCAGCGCGAAGTGGTGATCGAACGGATTCGCGCGCTGCAGCAGGAAATCCGCCCGGCGGAACAAGTACTCGAGCCGCAGCAAAGTGCGGACGCGTTCGTTCAGCGGGTATTCGTACAGGATCACGGGCCGTATCGCGAAAAGGCGCCATGACGCCTGTGCGGCGCTGCAGCGCGAGGCGCCGCCGCTGCGCCGCCCCAGGGGATTGTCCCGGATATCGCGGTGGAATTCAAATGCCGCGCACGTAGCGCAGGTGCAGCGCGTCGGCCTGGCGCTGCAAGGCGTCCTGGTCGCCGCTGTTGTCGACCACGTCGTCGGCCGCAGCCAGGCGCGCCGCGCGCGTGGCCTGGGCGGCGATGATCGAGCGCACCTGGTCGGGCGGCAGCGCCGAACGCGCGATCACGCGCTGCAACTGCAGCTCGGGCCGGCAGTCGACGACGGCGATGCGGTCGACCTCGGCGCGCCAGCGCGCCAGCGACTCGACCAGCAGCGGAACCACCAGAACCAGGTACGGGCCCGGCGCGGTGGCGGCGCGGGCGCGCAGCAGCGCGCCGATGCGCGGGTGCAGGATGGCTTGCAGGCGTTC
>JAJZHS010000127.1 GCA_021798395.1 Pseudomonadota bacterium | reverse complement strand
CTGCTGCCGTGCGGGCTGGTCTACTCGGCGCTGTCGCTGGCGCTGCTCGGCGGCAGTGCGCTGCAGGGCGCCGTGGCGATGGCCGCGTTCGGCGTCGGCACCTTGCCGCACATGGTGCTGGCCGGACACGTGCTGCGGCGCATCAGTCAGCGCGCAACCGCGCGTGTCGCCCGGGTCGGAGCCGGAGCGCTGATGCTCGGCTTCGCCGGACTGGGGCTGTGGCGCGTCGCGTCCGGAGCGCTCGGCGCGCACGGCTTTTGCGTGGGCTGAGCTGAGCGCGCGCCCGGGATCAGTCGACGTCGAAGGTCTGCAGGGTGAAGCGGCCCTGCGCGGATTGCGCGAAATAGCGACGCAGCGTCTCGGTCACGGTGCGGAACGCGATGCGGTCCCACGGCACTTCCTCAGGCGCGAACAGCGCCGCCTCGAGCGTTTCGGCGCCGGGCTCCCAGTGCGCGCGCAGCATGCGGGCGCGGTAGAGCAGGTAGACCTGGCTGACCGGGCGCACGTTGGCCACGCAGTACAGCGCGTCGAGCGCGACGTCGACGCCGGCTTCCTCGAGGGTCTCGCGCCGTGCGCCTTGCTCCGTGGTCTCGCCCAGTTCCATGAATCCGGCCGGCAGTGTCCACAGGCCCAGGCGTGGTTCGATGGCGCGCCGGCACAGCAGTACGCGTCCGTCCCACACCGGCACGGTGCCGACGATGTTGCGCGGGTTCTCGTACTGGATGTGGGCGCAGATCGGGCAGACCGCGCGCACAAGGCTGTCGCCTTCGGGGACGCGGTGGACGACGGCCGCGCCGCAGCGGTTGCAGTGCAGGATCGGACGGGGATGCATCGCCCTATTGTCGGCGATCCCGCACGCGCTGCAGGGGCCGCGCGAATTTGTCACAATAGCGGGCTCACCCATGGAGGGCGCACGCGGCGATGCCGACCATCTCGATTGCCGAGCGCGGCTTGCTGCTTCCGGCGCACGACGACGACAACCTGCTGGAGGTCCTGCTGCGGCATGGCGTGCCGATCGGCTACTCGTGCCGGCGCGGGAATTGCGGCAGCTGCGCGTGCGCGGTGGTCTCGGGCGAGGTCGCGGTGGATGCGGGCGGCCGGACCGTGCCGGCGCAGGAGCAGGGTGTGATCCTGGCGTGCCGCGCGCGCGTGCGCGGCGACCTGGCGCTGCGGCTGGTCGACGGCGACGACTTCGTCGCCTACCCGCGGCGGCGGCTGCGCACCCACGTGTCCACCCTCGAGCGGCTGGCCCCCGACGTGTACGCGCTGCGGCTGCACATCGACGCCGTCGACCGCGACGGCGCGCCGTTCGCGTTCGCCGCCGGGCAGTACGCGTCGCTGTTGGCACGCAACGCGGAAGGCGCCTGGATCGCGCGCGACTTCTCGATGGCGGGAACCCCGGTGCAGGCCGAATACGACGACCTGCTCGAATTCCACGTTCGCCGCAGCCCGCACGGCGCGTTCAGCGGCCTGCTCGGCAGCGTGATCGTCCCCGGCGCCACGGTGTGGGTCGAAGGCCCGCAGGGCAGCAGCCATTTCCGGCAGCGGCATGCGGGCCCGCTGTATGCGGTTGCTGCCGGAACGGGCCTGGGCCCGATGCTTTCGATCGTGCGCACCGCGCTGGACAACGGCAAGCTCGAGCCGGTGCGGTTGTACGCCGGATTCCGCAGCGCCGACGAGGTCTACGGCGCCGACGCGCTCGACGCGCTGGCGCGCGAATTTCCGCATTTCGCCGCACAGATCGTCGTCGAGGACGGAAGCAGGGGGCGCAGCGGTCGCGTCGGCGACGCGCTGCTGGCCGACGTGGCCGCGTTCAGCGGCGCCAAGGTCTACCTTGCCGGATCGCCGGCGATGGTCGAGGGCGTCACCGCGGCGCTGCGCGCGCGCGGTGTCGCCCCGGGCGACTTGCACGCCGACGCCTATTACCCTCAGGGCCCGGGCGGCGGCGCGCCGCCGCCGCGCGCGATCGGGTAGAATGCGGCACACGTCGCGCCGACGAGCCGCCAGCCACGCCCCAGCGGGCAGGCGCTCCCGCCCGAGGCACCACGCCGGCGGTTTGTGCAACGCGCATCGTTCCTGTCACGCATGAATATTGCTTTGGCCAAGCGGGTCATTGAGGCCGCGCTGATGTGCGCCAACCAGCCGCTGAGCGTCACCGCGCTGCGCAACCTGTTCGACGAACCGGTTGGCGCAGATACCGTGCGCGCGCTGATCGAGCAGATCCGCAGCGACTGGAACGACCGCGGCGTCGAGTTGCGCGCCGTGGCCGCAGGCTGGCGCTTCCAGAGCCGTGAGGACATGCATCCGTACCTGCAGCGGCTGCATCCCGAGAAGCCGCCGCGCTACTCGCGCGCGGTGCTCGAGACGCTGGCGATCATTGCGCACCGCCAGCCCGTCACCCGCGGCGATATCGAGGACATTCGCGGCGTGGTGGTCAACGCCCAGGTGCTGCGCCAACTCGAGGACCGCGGCTGGGTCGAGGCCATCGGCCATCGCGAAGGCCCCGGGCGCCCGCAGTTGTACGCGACCACCCGGCAGTTCCTCGACGATCTCGGCCTGGCCTCGATCGGCGACTTGCCGGCGCCGCACGACAGCGCGTTCGTCGACCCGCAGCAAATCGCGCTGCCGATCGACGATGCCGAGGCCTCCCCCCGGCCGGACCGTGCGCTGCCACCCCCCCACAGCGAGCTTCCCGCAACCGAATGACCCGATCGAATGACCCGATCGAATGACCCGACCGAATGACCCGACCGAATGACCCGACCGAATCGCCCATGACCGAGCACGACACCGAACAACACGAGCAGGCGCAGTTCGGCGCCCCGCAGGCAGCCGAACTGCAGGCCGCCGCCGACGCGCGGGCGACCCCGACGCCGGACGCGCACGCGTTCGCCGCGCAGGTCCTGACGGACGGGGCACCTGCGGACGGGGCACCTGCGGACGGGGCACCTGCGGACGGGGCACCTGCGGACGGGGCGCCGGCCGCCGCGTCGGCGCCACGTCGTGACGGCGCGCGGCGGCGCAATCGGCGCGGTCGCGGCAAGGGCGCGTCGCGCGAAGCGCTGGACGTGCACGACGACGCGGCGGCAGCCGACGAGGCGCCGCGTGCGCCGGCGGCTGCCCCGGTACGCCTCGAGGAAGTCGTCTCGGGCGACTTCGACCGCGCGGTCGCGCTGGCCGAGGCCGCGTCGCCGGGAACGCGCCGGGTGCTCGCACCGGCGCCGGATACGCCCAAGCTGCACAAGGTCCTTGCCCAGGGCGGCATCGGATCGCGACGCGAAATGGAAGAACTGATCACCGAGGGGCGCGTGTCGGTCAACGGCGAACCGGCGCACCTCGGACAGCGCATCCAGCCAGGCGACCAGATCCGGGTCAACGGCAAGCCGCTGAAAGTGCGCATCGCACCGCCGCCGGCGCGCGTTCTGATCTACCACAAGCCGGTCGGCGAAGTCGTCAGCTTCAAGGATCCCGACGGACGTCCGACGGTGTTCCGCAACCTGCCGCGGGTGCAAGGGGCGAAGTGGACCGCGGTCGGCCGCCTTGACATCAACACCGAGGGTTTGCTGTTGTTCACGACTTCCGGCGAGCTGGCGAACAAGTTGATGCATCCAAGCCAGGGCGTCGAGCGCGAATACGCGGTTCGCGTCCTCGGCGAGGTCGACGACGCGGCGCGCGCGGCGCTGCTCGCCGGTGTCGATCTCGCGGACGGTCCGGCGCGTTTCCTGAGCCTTGAGGCTGCCGGCGGCGAGGGCGCCAACCGCTGGTATCGCGTCGTGATCGCCGAAGGTCGCAATCGCGAAGTGCGGCGCCTGTTCGAGGCCGTCGGGTCGACCGTCAGCCGGCTGATTCGCGTGCGCTACGGTCCGATCGCGCTTCCCGCCGGGCTGCGCCGCGGCGACTTCGCCGAAATCGAGCGCGACGACGTCAAGGCCATGCTGGCGGGCGCGGGAATCGGGCAGGCGGCCAGGCGCAAGGCTTCGCCGGGCGCGCAAACGGCCAAGCGCAAGGGCGGTGGCGAACGCCCCGAACGCGTTGAACGCGCGGACCGCCCCGAACGCGCGGTTCGCCCCGAACGCGGCGAACGCGCGGATCGCCCCGAGCGCGGCGAACGCGAGCCGGGCCCGAACAGCTATGCGCTGAGCGCGGTCGACGCGCTGTTCGGCCGCGCCAGCCGCGAGGCCCGCATCGCGCAACTGCGCCGCGCCGACGACGACCGCGAGCTTCCGGAGCGCGAGCCGGGGCCGAATAGCTATGCCATGAGTGCGGTCGACGCGTTGTTCGGGCGCGCCGCGCGCGGCGGTGGCGGCGGCGGCGGCGGAGCGGGCGGCGGAAATCGCACCAACAAGCGCGGCCGCCGCAAGTCCACCGGCGGCCAACCCGACCCGACGCGCTCGGCATTGGGCGCGGCCGCCACGCCGGGCGGCAAACGGCGCAACTTCCCGCGTTGACGCGGGTTCCCCGCGGCGGCCGGGGCGTCGTGCGGAGTTGACTATCATTTTGATGGTTTGCGTCCCATCTTTTGTTTTACGGAGAAAAAATTGACTGAACGTACCCTGTCGATCATCAAACCCGATGCCGTGGCCAAGAACTGCATCGGCAAGATCATCGATCGATTCGAAAGCGCTGGCCTGAAAGTCGTGGCGGCGCGCATGATGCACCTCTCGCGAGCCGAAGCCGAAGGTTTCTATGCCGTGCACAAGGAGCGCCCGTTCTTCAAGGACCTGGTCGACTTCATGACTTCCGGTCCGGTGCTCGTGCAGGTGCTCGAAGGCGCCGATGCCATCGCGAAGAACCGGGATTTGATGGGCGCGACCGATCCGAAGAAGGCCGCGGCGGGAACCATTCGCGCCGACTTCGCCGACAGCATCGATGCCAACGCGGTGCACGGCTCCGACGGCCCGGACACCGCGGCCGCCGAAATCGCGTTCTTCTTCCCGTCGAACTGGATTTTCTCGCGCTGAGCTTCGCACCCCCGCGCCGATGACCACCAACCTGTTCCAGTTCGATCGAGCCGGTTTGCTGGACTGGTTCGCCGAGCACGGCGAGAAGCCGTTCCGCGCGCGGCAGGTCATGCGCTGGATCCACCAGCGCGGGCACACGGATTTCGACGCGATGAGCGATCTGGCCAAACCGCTGCGCGCCTGGTTGCAGCGCGACGCCACGCTGCGCGCGCTGCCGGTGCAGACCTGCCAGCGCTCGCACGACGGAACCGTCAAGTGGCTGTTCGACGTCGGCGGGGGCAACGCGGTCGAAAGCGTGTTCATCCCCGAGACCGCGCGCAATACCCTGTGCGTGTCGTCGCAGGCCGGTTGCGCGATCGGCTGCGCCTTCTGCTCCACCGGCGCGCAGGGGTTCAGCCGCAACCTCGACAGCGGGGAGATCATCGCCCAGCTGTGGCAGGCCGAGTTCGCCATGCGCGCCGAACTCGGCCTCGCGCCCGGCGAACGCGCGATTTCCAATGTCGTGATGATGGGCATGGGCGAGCCGCTGCAGAACTACAGCGCCTTGCTGCCGGCGCTGCGGCTGATGCTCGACGACGATGGCTACGGTCTGTCGCGGCGCCGCGTGACGGTGTCGACGTCGGGCATGGTGCGGATGATGGACCGGCTGGCAGTCGATTGCCCGGTGGCGCTCGCGGTCTCGCTGCACGCGCCCAACGACGCCTTGCGCGATCGCCTGGTCCCGCTGAACCGCAAGCACCCGCTGGACGATCTGCTCGCCGGCTGCGCGCGCTACCTGCGGCACGCGCCGCGGGATTTCATCACCTTTGAATACTGCATGCTCGACGGGGTCAACGACCAGCCCGAGCATGCCGCGGAACTGGTTCGCCTGCTGCGCGACCGTTTCGCGTGCAAGTTCAACCTGATCCCGTTCAACCCGTTTCCCGGCTCGACGCTGCGTCGCTCGCCGGCCGCTCGCGTGGCCGCGTTCGCGGCGACCCTGAACGAGGCAGGTTTCGTCACCACGGTGCGCAAGACCCGCGGCGACGACATCGACGCGGCCTGCGGCCAGCTCGCCGGCGACGTCCGGGACCGCCTGAGCCGCAGGCTGCAGCGCAACATACCGATACTGCCGGACACGGCCCAACCCGGGGAGATGCGATGAAACCGTTGAGCGTGATGCGGGTCGCCGGGGCGGCCTTGCTGGCATTGCTGCTGGGGGCCTGCGCGACGCCTTCGGGCAGCGGCACGACCCGATCGGCCGCATCCTCCGGCGACAGTGCGCGCGCGCGCAACGCACGGGTGCATCTGGAACTGGCCGAGGGCTATTACCAGCGCGGCCAGGGTGAAGTCGCGCTCGGCGAAGTGGACAAGGCACTGCAGCTGTCTCCCGACTATGTCGCGGCGTACAACATGAAAGGCCTGATCGAGATGGGGCTGGGCCATGAGCGGCGCGCCGACGCCGATTTCCGCCAGGCGCTTTCGCTCGCTCCGGACAACGGCGACACCCTGCACAACTACGGCTGGTTCCTGTGCAGCCAGGGGCGCTACGCCGAATCGTTCACGCAGTTCGCGCGTGCGTTGAAGGTGCACGGATACCGCAGCGCCGAGCGCACCGATCTGGCGTACGGCGTCTGCCAGCTGCGCGCCGGCGACGTCACCGGCGCCGAGCACACGCTGCGCCGCGGGTTCGCACTCGACCCGGCGAATCCGGCGATGGCGACCAACCTGGCGCTGGCGCTGCACCGCCAGCATCGCGACCGCGACGCGCTGTTCTACATCGCGCGCGTCAACGACGCCGCGACGGCGAACGCGCAATCGCTGTGGCTGGGCGTGCTGATCGCGCGGCGCCTCGGCGATGCGCAGCGGCAGGCGGCGTGGACCGCGCAGCTGACGCAGCGCTTCCCGAACTCGCAGGAAGCGATCGCGGTGCAGCAAGGCCATTTCGACGATCCCGGGCTGTTGCGGTGACGAACGAGGCGCACGACGTCGGACTGGATGCGCGCCAGCGCGCCGGAGCGCTGCTGCGCGCCGCGCGCGAGGCCGCGTCGCGCAGCAGCGGCGAGCTGGCCAGCCAGCTGAAAGTGGCGCGCGACAAGATCGACGCGCTGGAAGCTGGCGACTGGGCGCCGCTGCACAACGCCTCGTACGCGCGCGCCTTGCTGCGCGCGGCGGCCAAGGCCCTGAAAGCCGACGTCGAGGCGATGATGCAGGCCCTGCCGCCGGCCAGCGAGACGTTGCCGCGATCCGTGGCGATGGC
>JAJZHS010000126.1 GCA_021798395.1 Pseudomonadota bacterium | reverse complement strand
CTACATCGAGCACGGCGTGCTGCGCGCGATCGCGGTGGCCGGCGCCATCGCCGGCGCGGCGCGCCCGGCGCGCGCGCGGCGGACCGACGACGGCGGCATCAACGCGCTGGGGTTCTGCGTCGGCGGAACGCTGCTGGGCACCGCGCTGGCGGTGCTGGCCGCGCGCGGGCAGCGCCCGGTGCACAGCGTCACGTTCCTGACGACCTTGCTGGACTTTTCCGACACCGGGATTCTCGACGTGTTCGTCGACGAAGCGCAGGTGGCTTTGCGCGAGGCCACGATCGGCGGCGGCGGGCTGCTGACGGGGGCCGAACTGGCGGCCGCATTCTCAAGCCTGCGCCCGAACGATCTGACCTGGAACTACGTCGTCGGCAACTATCTGAAGGGGCAGACTCCGCCGCCCTTCGACTTGCTGTACTGGAACTCGGACAGCACCAACCTGCCCGGGCCGATGCTGGTCTGGTATTTGCGCAACACCTATCTGGAGAACAATTTTCCTCGGCCCGATGCGCTGCGCGTGGCCGGCACGCCGATGGACCTGCGCCGCATCACCGTGCCGGCGTACGTCTACGCCTCGCGCGAGGACCATATCGTGCCGTGGAACGCGGCGTACGCGTCGGCGCGACTGCTCGGCGGCGACACCCGTTTCGTGCTCGGCGCCTCGGGCCACATCGCCGGAGTCATCAATCCCGCGGCGAGCGGCAAGCGCAGCCACTGGCGCGGCGAGCCCGGCGCGGCGCTGCCCGAGGCCGGCACGGCATGGTTCGAAGCGAGCCGGGAGTACCCGGGAAGCTGGTGGCCCGACTGGGCGGCCTGGCTGAAGGCGCAGGCCGGTCCGCTGCAGGCCGCGCCGCAGGCGTACGGTGGCGGCGCGTACGCCGCGATCGAGCCGGCTCCCGGGCGCTACGTCAAGGTGCGCGCCTGATGCGCGCCGGCCGCGCGCGGCCGGCGACGCTCCAATCGATGATTTCGTCCTTGCAGGAGATGATGTAATGAGCAGTGCAGATGTCGTGATCGTGTCGGCGGTGCGAACCGCGGTGGGCAAATTCGGCGGCTCGCTGGCCAAGGTTCCGGCTGCCGATCTGGGCGCGCTGGTCGTGCGCGAGGCCATCGCCCGCGCCGGCGTCGAGCCGGGCCAGGTCTCCGAAGTGATCCTGGGCCAGGTGCTGCAGGCCGGGTGCGGGCAGAACCCGGCGCGGCAGGCGGCGATCAGGGCCGGCCTTCCCGACATGGTGCCGGCGATGACGATCAACAAGGTCTGCGGCTCTGGGCTGAAGGCGGTGATGCTGGCCGTGCAGGCGGTGCGCGACGGCGACGCCGACATCGTCGTGGCCGGCGGACAGGAGAACATGAGCGCGTCGCCGCACGTGCTGCCCGGGTCGCGCGACGGCCAGCGCATGGGCAACTGGAGCATGGTCGACGCCATGATCAACGACGGCCTGTGGGACGCGTTCAACCAGTACCACATGGGCGTCACGGCCGAAAACGTGGCGAAGAAGCACGGCGTCACGCGCGCCATGCAGGACGCCTTCGCCGCGGCCAGCCAGAACAAGGCCGAGGCGGCGCAAAAGGCCGGACGCTTCGCCGACGAAATCGTCCCGGTGATGCTGCCGCAACGCAAGGGCGACCCGCTGGCGTTCGCGTCCGACGAATTCGTGCGCCACGGCGCGACCGCCGACGCGCTCGCCGGGCTGAAGCCGGCGTTCGACAAGGCCGGCAGCGTCACCGCAGGCAATGCCTCGGGAATCAACGACGGCGCCGCGGCGCTGGTCGTGATGAGCGCGCGGCGCGCGGCCGAACTGGGCTGCAAGCCGCTGGCGACGATCCGCGCCTACGCCAGCGCCGGACTGGATCCGGCGTACATGGGGCTGGGCCCGGTTCCGGCGTCGACACGCTGCCTGGCGCGCGCCGGGTGGAACGCGCAGGACCTGGACCTGATGGAAATCAACGAAGCGTTCGCCGCGCAGGCGATCGCGGTCAACCAGCAAATGGGCTGGGACACGTCGAAGGTCAACGTCAACGGCGGCGCGATCGCCATCGGCCATCCGATCGGCGCCAGCGGCGCGCGCATCCTGGTCACCCTGCTGCACGAAATGGGCAAGCGCGACGCGCACAAGGGCCTGGCGTCGCTGTGCATCGGCGGCGGCATGGGCGTGGCGCTGGCCGTCGAGCGCTGAGCGGCGCCGCCACCGAGCCACAGAACGAATACACCAAGAGGAGTGATCAGCATGAGCAGCAAAGTCGCATACGTCACCGGAGGCATGGGCGGCATCGGCACCGCGATCTGCAAACGGCTGTGCCAGGCCGGGCACAAGGTGATCGCCGGTTGCGGGCCGAATTCGCCGCGCAAGGACACCTGGCTGGCCGACATGCGCGGCCAGGGCTTCGACGTCTACGCGTCCGAGGGCAACGTGGCCGACTGGGAGTCGACCTGCGCCGCGTTCCAGCAGGTGTTCGCCGAGCACGGCCAGGTCGACATCCTGGTCAACAACGCCGGCATCACGCGTGACGCGGTGTTCCGCAAGCTGGGCTACGACGACTGGGACCGGGTGATCAAGACCAACCTGTACTCGATGTTCAACGTCACCAAGCAGGTCATCGACGGCATGGTCGACCGCGGCTGGGGGCGCGTCGTCAACATCTCGTCGGTCAACGGCGAGAAGGGCCAGTTCGGGCAGACCAACTACTCGGCGGCGAAGGCCGGCATGCACGGTTTCACGATGGCGCTGGCGCAGGAAGTCGCGTCCAAGGGCGTGACCGTCAACACCGTGGCGCCGGGCTACATCATGACCGACATGGTCAAGTCGATCCGCCAGGACGTGATGGACAAGATCGTCGCCAGCATTCCGGTCAAGCGCCTGGGCAAGCCCGAGGAGGTCGCGTCGCTGGTGACCTGGCTGGCCAGCGACGACGGCGCGTTCACCACCGGAGCCGAACTGTCGATCAACGGCGGACTGCACATGAGCTAAAGTGGGCGCGCCGGAACGACCGGCGGGTCGTTCCGGCGCGCGCACGCCGACGGTACGTGGACAATCCGTTCGTATCTACTTGTCTCCAGATCATGCCAAACGCAGACCAACCAGCCCGTGTCATCAAGAAGTATCCGAACCGGCGCCTGTACGACACCGAGACGAGTGCGTACATCACCCTGGTCGACGTCAAGGCGCTGGTCATGGAGGGCCGGCGCTTCGTCGTGCAGGACGCGAAGACGGGCGCCGACCTGACGCGCAGCATCCTGTTGCAGATCATCCTGGAGGAAGAAGCCGGCGGGGTGCCGATGCTCAGCACCGCGATGCTCGAGCAGTTGATCCGCTTCTACGGCCACGCGATGCAGGGCATGATGGGCACCTATCTGGAAAAGACGGTGCAGGCCTTCATCGACATCCAGGGCCGGCTGGCCGAACAGTCGCGCGGCCTGTACGACGGCGGCAATTTCAATCCGGAAATGTGGTCGCAGTTCCTCAGCGGCCAGGCGCCGCTGCTGCAGGGCATGATGGGCAACTATCTGGAGCAGAGCCAGAAGCTGTATCTGCAGATGCAGGAGCAGGTACAGCAGCAGACCAAGCAGATGCTCGGCGCTTTCCAGCCGCCGAAGAAGGGCTGAGCATCCGGCGACGCGCCGGCTGGGCGACAATAGCGCCCACCATGGCAGACATCGCATCCTCCCGGCGTGGCGACGCGCCCCGCATTGGTTTCGTTTCGCTCGGTTGCCCGAAGGCGCTGGTCGACTCCGAGCGCATCGTCTCGCGGCTGCGCGCCGAAGGCTACGAGACCAGCAAGGACTACGCCGGCGCGGACCTGGTCGTGGTCAACACCTGCGGCTTCATCGACGCGGCCGTGCACGAAAGCCTCGACGCGATCGGCGAGGCGCTGCACGCCAACGGCAAGGTCGTCGTCACCGGCTGCCTGGGCGCGCGGCGTGACGCCGACGGCGACAACCTGGTGCGCAAGCTGCACCCCAAGGTGCTGGCGGTGACCGGCCCGCACGCCACCGACGCGGTGCTCGAAGCCGTCCATGCCCAGTTGCCCAGACCGCACGACCCGTTCGTCGACCTGCTTCCGCCCGGCGGGCTGAAGCTGACCCCGCGGCACTACGCCTACCTGAAGATCTCCGAAGGCTGCAACCATCGCTGCAGCTTCTGCATCATCCCGAGCCTGCGCGGCGACCTGGCGTCGCGACCGGTCGGCGACGTGCTCGACGAGGCCCGCGCGCTGTTCGACGCCGGGGTCAAGGAACTGCTGGTGGTCAGCCAGGACACCTCGGCCTACGGCGTCGACGTCAAGTACCGGACCGGGTTCTGGGACGGGCGCCCGCTGCGCACCCGCCTGCTCGAACTGGTGCAGGCGCTGCACGGACTGGCCGAGCGCTACGACGCGTGGGTGCGGCTGCATTACGTCTACCCGTACCCGCACGTCGACGACATCGTGCCGGTGCTGGCGCAAGGCCGCGTGCTTCCTTACCTCGACGTTCCGCTGCAGCACGCGCACCCGGACGTGCTGCGCCGCATGAAGCGCCCGGCCAGCGCGGAGCGCAACCTCGAACGCATCGCGGCGTGGCGCAGCGCCTGTCCCGAGCTGGTCATCCGCTCGACCTTCATCGCCGGCTTCCCCGGCGAGACCGAAGCCGAGTTCGAGACCCTGCTGGATTTCGTGCGCGAGGCCGAAATCGACCGCGCCGGCTGCTTCGCCTACTCGCCGGTCGACGGCGCGGCAGCCAACGCGCTGCCCGGCGCGCTGCCCGACGCCGAACGCGAGGCGCGGCGCGCGCGCTTCATGGAAGTCGCCGAGTCGGTCTCGGTGGCCAAGCTGCGCCGCCGCGTCGGCCAGGACCTGCGCGTGCTGGTCGACCAGGCCGGTCGCAACGGCGCCGTGGCGCGCAGCTACGCCGACGCGCCCGAGATCGACGGCCGGGTGCTGATCCGGGCGCCCGAGAAGGCCTCGGCCAAGTCGCGGCTGGCGGCCAGCAGCGGGCAGTTCGTGCGCGCGCGGGTGGTCGCCACCCAGGGCCACGACCTGGTCGCCGAACTCGTGTAAGGCTCCCAGGGCCGGGCGCAGCCCGGATCTGCGGGCCCTAGAACGCCGCGAGGTTGCGGTACAGCATGTACAGCGCGACGGCGGCGACCAGTGCGGCGAAGATCACGTTCAGCGTGCCCTTGCCGCTGCGGCCGAGGTGCGTGGCCATGCGCGAGCCGACCCAGCCGCCGATCACGCCGCCGCCGATGTACAGCCCGGCCACGGTCCAGTCGAGCAACCCCGAGCGCGCGTAGTTCAGCGCCGTGGTCAGGCCGAAGGTGCCGACCGAGAACAGCGAGGTGCCGATCGCCGCGATCATCGACATGCCGGTCGACAGCACCAGACCGGGGACGATCAGGAAACCGCCGCCGATGCCGAAAAAGCCCGACAGCAGCCCGACCAGCGCCGCGGCGGCGACGAGCTTGAGCGTCTTGCCGCGCGCGGCGTGTTCGGCCAGCACGTCCTGCGCATGCGCGGGCTTGCGCGGGCGCAGCATCAGCGCGGCGATGACCAGCATCAGGATGGCGAACAGGAACAGCAGCCGTTTGCCGTCGACCGCCTTGCCCAGCGTCGAGCCGCCGAACGCCGCCACCGCCCCGACCAGCGCGAACACCACCCCGTCGCGCCAGCGCACGTTGCCGGCGCGCGCGTGCGGGATCAGGTTGATGTACGCGTTGGCCGAAACCGCCAGCGCCGTGGTGCCGATCACCACGTGCGGATTCGGGTAGCCGACCAGGTACAGCAGCAGCGGCACCGCGAGGATCGAGCCCCCGCCGCCGATGAGGCCGAGCGTGAAGCCGACCGCCAGCCCGGAGACGACCGACAGCACGTGTTGGGTCGCGCTCAGCGCGACCGCCGCAGTGGAAGCATGGACGAGTGCAAGCATAGTCCCCAGAGCATACGGGAAGGCAGCGCGCAGGCGGTGAACAGATGTTCCGGATGGTGCTTGTCGGGCCCACATATTGCGCGTGCGCAATGTTTTCCGGCGAGGAAACTGACAAAAAGTAACGAATGTATCTCGACACATAGAGTAGGCATCCCGTAAGCCATCCCGGCGACATTGCAGTCGTTGCGCGAGCAAGGTTGTTCGCGCGGCGTCGGCAGCCCGAATCGCGTCATGCGAACGCGAAAGGGCCGCGCAATCAACCGTGGAGACAATGTGATGGAGAAAAAAGCGATCAATCCGGCGCCGTTGGGGCTGTCTGGCTTCGCGCTGACGACCTGGCTGCTGAGCATGCACAACGCCGGCATGGCGACCGATGCGATGGTTCCCGCCGTGCTGGCCTGCGCCTTCGCGTTCGGCGGCACGGCACAGTTCGTGGCCGGCTTGTTCGAGTCCGCGGCGGGCAACAGCTTCGGTTTCATCGCCTTTTGCGGGTATGGCGCGTTCTGGTGGAGCTTCGGCCTGCTGGTCGAATTCTTCCCGAAGGGCCTGGCGTATGCCGGCTGGTACCTGCTGCTGTGGGGAGTGTTCTCGACGTTCATGTGGATCGCCACCTGGAAGAAGGGCAAGGCGCTGATGCTGGTGTTCACCGCGCTGGTGCCGACGTTCTTCCTGCTGGCGCTGGGCGCGATGCTGGGCATGCCGTCGCTGGGCCAACTGGGTGGCTATCTCGGCCTGGTGACCGCGGCGCTGGCGTTCTACCTGGCCGCCGCCGAAGTCATCAACGAGGCCTGGGGCCGCACCGTGCTGCCGGTCTGAGCACGCGGTCGAACCCGCTTCCGAAGCCCCGGCCGTGCCGGGGCTTTTTTGTGGGTGCACCGGGCAGGGCGCACCTGCGCGCCGAGCGTCGTGTTGTCATGCGGACGGCAATGGACTATCGTGGGAGCAGGGCGCGACGCGCCCGTTGATCCCACGGGAGGACGACGTGATGGACACCACCGCACGAGGCGGTGCCGCGCTTGGCGGCGACCGCGACGATTCCCCCGCGCCGGCGACGCTGCTCGGCGACAGCCTGCTGGCGGCGGCAGCCGACGGCTGCGCCACGCTGGACTGCGACGGCCGCATCGTCGGCGTCAACGATGCGTTGTGCCGGATGACCGGCTACAGCCGCGCCGAGCTGCTCGGCCGCAGCGCCGCGTCGCTGTGCGCCGACCGTCAGGAACGGCGCGCCATCAAGCGCCTGGCGCGCCAGCTGCGTCGCCGCGGACACGCGCACGGCGAGGTCTGGGCGCGGCGCCGCGACGGCGCCGCCGTTAT
>JAJZHS010000125.1 GCA_021798395.1 Pseudomonadota bacterium | reverse complement strand
CAACGCGCGCGGCGAGGCCTTCATCTTCGAATACCTCGAAAGCCAGGGTTCGCTGGCGCCGGTGATCGCGCCGTACGCGCGCGCGCTGGGCATCCTCGGCATCCGGCTGCTGTATCGGCAGGTCGATTTCGCGCTGTACCAGCAACGGCTGGAGCGGTTCGACTTCGACATGACCACCACCGGCTACGCCGGCAGCCCGGCGCCGGGCAACGAATTGGTCGACCTGTTTGGCTCGGCGGCTGCGGCGCAGGACGGCTCGGACAATCTGTGGGGGCTGCACAGCCCGGTGGTCGACGCGCTGATCGGCGCCGTGCTGCGCGCGCGCAGCCAGGTGCAGCTGCGCGCGGCGTGCCGCGCGCTCGACCGCGTGCTGGTGTGCGGCTGGTACTCGGTGCCGCACTGGTACGCGGCCAGCCATCGCGTGGCCTGGCGCGCCGGACGCTTCGGCATGCCGGCGCAGCTGCCGCTGTACTACGAACCGCAGGCCTGGGCAGCGGCGTGCTGGTGGGAGCGGGCCGCGCCATGAACATCGGGCTGTACATCGTCAAACGATTGCTGCTGATGGTGCCGACGCTGCTCGGGGTGCTGCTGCTGACTTTCGTCGTCGTGCAGTTCGTTCCCGGCGGGCCGGTCGAACAGATGGTCGCGCAGCTGCGCAGCCACCGCGGCGAGGCCGCCGGCGGCCTGGCGTACCGCGGGCGCCAGGGGCTCGATCCGCGCCAACTGGCAGAGATCCGACGGCTGTACGGCTTCGATCGGCCGCCGGCGCAGCGTTTCGTGCTGATGCTCAAGCGTTTCGCGCGCTTCGACCTCGGCCGCAGCTATTACTACCATGCCAGCGTCTGGCGGCTGATCCGCGAGCGCATGCCGGTGTCGATCAGCCTGGGCCTGTGGAACGTGCTGCTGACCTACCTGATCTCGATTCCGCTGGGAATCGCCAAGGCGGTGCGCGACGGCTCGCGGTTCGACGTGGCGAGCAGCGTTGCGGTGCTGGTCGGCTACGCGATTCCCGGCTTCGTGCTCGGCGTGGCCTTGCTGGTGCTGTTCGCCGGCGGCGGTTTCTGGCACTGGTTTCCGCTGCGCGGGCTGACGTCCGATGGGTTCAGCGGCTTCACGCCGTGGCACAAGGTCACCGACTATCTGTGGCACGTCACGCTGCCGGTGCTGGCCATGCTCGCCGGCAGCTTCGCCGTGATCACCATGCTGACCAAGAACGCCTTTCTGGAGGAAATGCGCAAGCAGTACGTGCTGACCGCGCGCGCCAAGGGCGCCGGCGAGGCGCGGGTACTGTGGCACCACGTGCTGCGCAATGCGCTGATTCCGCTGGTGACGGGTTTCCCGGGGGCGTTCATCGGCGCCTTCTTCAGCGGCGCGCTGCTGATCGAGACCCTGTTCTCGCTTCCCGGGCTCGGGCTGCTGTCGTACGAATCGCTGATGCGGCGCGACTATCCGGTGGTCATGGGAACACTGTACCTGTTCACGCTGATCGGGCTGCTGACCAAGCTCGTCTCGGACCTGTGCTACGTCTGGGTCGACCCGCGTGTGCAGTTCGAGTCGATGCGATGAGCGCTGCGCATCGCGTGCCGGCCGCGTTGCCGGCCACCGCGTCGCCGGCCGCGCTGGCCTGGCGACGGTTTCGCCGCCGGCCGCTGGGGTACTGGAGCCTGTGGTTGTTCGGCACGCTGTTCGCGCTGTCGCTGGCCGCGCCGCTGCTGTGCAACGACCATCCGCTGCTCGTGCGCTACGACGGCAACTGGTACGTGCCGTTTCTGCGCGACTATCCGGAGACGACATTCGGTGGCGATTTCCGCACCGGGACCGAGTACCACGACCCGCTGATCCGCGCGCATCTGGCTGCGGCGGGAAATTTCGTGCTGTTCGCTCCGGTGCCGTGGAGCTATGCCACGATCAACTACTGGGCCACGCAGCCGAATCCGGCACCGCCGTCGGCGGCCAACTGGCTGGGCACCGATGACCAGGGCCGCGACGTCCTCGCGCGGCTGGTCTACGGCTTCCGCGATTCGGTTCTGTTCGCGCTGGCGCTGACCGCGGTGGGCACCGTGCTCGGGCTGCTGATGGGCGCGCTGCAGGGCTATTTCGGCGGCCGCGTCGACATCACCTTGCAGCGTTTGAGCGAAATCTGGGGCTCGCTTCCCGAGCTGTACCTGCTGATCATCCTGTCGGCGCTTTTCGCGCCGAGTTTCACGCTGCTGCTGGTCCTGCTTGCGCTGTTCGGCTGGATGGGGCTGGCCGACTACACCCGCGCCGAATTCCTGCGCAACCGGCAGATGGACTACGTGCGCGCCGCGCGCGCGCTCGGAGCCGGGCACTGGCGCATCGTCTCCCGCCACATCCTGCCCAACAGCCTGACGCCGCTGCTGACCTTTCTGCCGTTTCGCATGAGCGGCGCGATCCTGGCGCTGACCAGTCTGGACTTCCTTGGCCTTGGGGTGCCGCCTCCGGCGCCCAGCCTGGGCGAGATGCTGGCGCAGGCCAAGGCCAACCTGGACGCATGGTGGCTGTCGCTGTCGGTGTTCGCCACCCTGGTGCTGACCTTGCTGCTGCTGACGTTCATCGGCGAGGCGCTGCGCGCCGCGCTGGATCCGCGCCATGACGCCTGACGTGCCGCGCGACCGGGGCGAATCGGCGCGCGGTGCGCTGCTGCAGGTGCGCGGGCTGGGCGTCGAACTGGCGGGCCGCCGGCTGCTCGACGGAGTCGACCTGGATCTCGACCGCGGCGACCGACTGGCACTGGTCGGCGCGTCGAGTTCGGGCAAGACGCTGACCGCGCTGGCCATCCTGGGGCTGCTCGAGGGCGCGCGCTGCAGCGGCTCGGTGCGCTTCCAGGGGCGCGAGCTGCTCGGCCTGCCGCAGCGCGCGCTGCGCGCGGTGCGCGGGCGCGACATCGCGATGGTGTTCCAGGAACCGATGAGCGCGCTCAATCCGCTGCACACCATCGGCGCGCAGATCGAAGAGGCGCTGCTGCTGCATCAGCCGCTGACCCGGCGACAGGCGCGTGCGCGCGCCTTGGATCTGCTCGCGCGCATGGGCGTGGACGACGCGCCACGGCGCGCCGCGGCGTATCCGCACCTGCTCTCGGGTGGGCAACGCCAGCGGGCGATGATCGCCATGGCGCTGGCCTGCGGGCCGCGGCTGCTGCTGGCCGACGAGCCGACCACGGCGGTCGATGCCGGCGTGCGCGGCCAGATCCTGGCGCTGCTCGACGAGCTGCAGCGCGAGCACGAGCTTGCCGTGCTGCTGATCAGCCACGACCTGCAGCTGGTGCGCGGTTTCGCGCAGCGCGTCGCGGTGATGCAGCAGGGGCGGGTGGTCGAGCACGGGCCGATCGACGCGGTGCTGCGCGAGCCGGCGCACCCGGCGACCCGTGCGCTGCTCGACAGCATGCCGCGGCGCGCCGGACTGGAACCGGTGGCGGACAGCGCCGAGGTGCTGCTGCGGGTGCGCGCGCTGGACGTGGCGCACGCCGAAGGCGGCTTGTGGCGCAAGCGCCGGCGGCACGTTCTGCACCAGGTGTCGATGCAGTTGCGAGCCGGCGAAACGCTGGGCCTGATCGGTGCTTCGGGAAGCGGCAAGACCACGCTGGCGATGGCCGTGCTGGGACTGCAGCGCGCCAGTTCCGGCGCGGTCTGGCTGCGCGGCTGCGGCGACCTGGGCGGACTCGATGCGCGCGGCTGGCGCGCCGCGCGCAGGCACATGCAGGTGGTGTTCCAGGATCCGTTCGCCTCGCTGTCGCCGCGGCGCAGCGTCGAACAGATCGTCGGCGAGGCGCTGGACATCCACGAGCCCGGGCTCGATGCTCCGACGCGCCGCGCCCGCGTCGTCGCCGCGCTGGCCGAGACGGGGATCGACGCCGATGCGCTGGCGCGTTACCCGCATGCGTTTTCCGGCGGGCAGCGGCAGCGCATCGCGCTGGCGCGGGCGCTGATCCTGCGTCCGCGGTTGCTGGTGCTCGACGAGCCGACCAGCGCGCTCGACGTGTTCGCGCAGCAGCAGATCCTGCAGTTGTTGCGCCGCCTGCAGCGCGAACGGGGCTTGAGCTACCTGTTCATCAGCCACGACATCGCGGTCATCGCGGCGATGGCGCATCGCATCGCGGTGCTGCAGCAAGGGTGCGTGGTCGCGTGCGGCGATGCCGCGGCGCTGTTGCGCGCGCCCCCCGCCGGCGAAGCGGGCGCGCTGCTGGCGGCGGGACGCGACGTGCTGGATTGACGGCGCGCCGCAGCGCTGCGGCTTGCCCGGAAATCGGGCCGCCCCTATAATTGACAGCTGAAATGCAGAGAGAGAACGGCTGACGCGCCGCCGAACCCGTCGCGGGTGTCGGTGGTTTCGTGTTTGCGGAAGCGGCGCTTGCGGCGCGTGCGGCAAGCTGAGGGCTGCGTCAGGAGATCGTGCCAGGGCCGTCGCGTGCCGTGGGCGGTGCGCGTTGCGTGATGGTCTGGGCGGCGCAGGTTGATGCATGGCGGTTCGATGCCGGGTTGACCAGGGAAAGGGCGACACTCATCGCCCTTTTTTTTTGCTGCAGCGGAGATTGGGTGAGCGAGTTGATGCCAGGTGGTTTGACGCAGTCGATCGAGACGGCCGTGGCTGGTCTGGGCTACGCCTTTGTCGAGACGGTCTGGGCGGGCGGCGGCGTGCTGCGCGTGACCATCGACCGCAACGACGGCGCGACGGTCACGGTCGATGACTGCGAGCGGGTCAGCCGGCAGGTGCAGTACGTGCTGGAGGTCGACGGCGTCGACTACCAGCGCCTGGAGGTTTCGTCGCCGGGGCTCGACCGGCTGCTGCGTACGCCGGGCGATTTGGCGCGCTTCGCCGGCCATCTGGTCGACGTGACGCTGCGCGCGCCTTTGCAGGGCCGGAAGAAATACCGCGGTGTGCTGCAGGCTCCGGTGGCCGGGAGCGACGCGCCGGACGAGGTCGCCGCGCCCCATGCGATCGTCTGGGACGAGGCCCTGCTGGCCGAGATGGCGGCCAGCCGCCCGGGCGCGAAAAAGGTTGCGCCGCGCAAGGTCGGCGCGGGCAGACCGGCGACGCCGTCGCGCGTGGCGCATGAATTGCGTTTTTCGTTGGCCGAGGTGCGTGAAGTGCGCCTCGTGCCGGTGCTTGATTTCAGGGGTCGAAAATCATGAATCGCGAGTTGCTGATGCTGGTCGATGCGCTGGCGCACGAAAAGAACGTGGACCGTGACGTCGTCTTCGCCGCGGTCGAGGCTGCGCTCGCGTCGGCGACCAAGAAGCGCTACAGCGGCGAAGTCGACATCCGCGTGGCGATCGACCGCAACACCGGAGGCTATGAAAGCTTCCGCCGGTGGCTGGTGGTTCCCGACGAGGCCGGGCTGCAGCAGCCCGACGCCGAGATCCTGCATTTCGAAGCTGCCGAGCAGATTCCCGACATCGAAGTCGGCGACTACATCGAGGAGCAGGTCGAAAGCGTCGAGTTCGGGCGCATCGGGGCGCAGGCGGCCAAACAGGTCATTCTGCAGAAGATCCGCGACGCCGAACGCGAGCAGATCCTGAACGATTTCCTGGAACGCAACGACCGCATTTTTCTCGGCACCGTCAAGCGCATGGACAAGGGCGACGCCATCGTCGAGTCGGGCAAGGTCGACGCCCGTCTGCGTCGGGGCGACATGATCGCCAAGGAAAACCTGCGCGTCGGCGACCGCGTGCGTGCGGTGATCGCGAAAATCGACCGCGCCGCGCGCGGCCCGCAGATCGAGTTGTCGCGCACTTCGCCGGAATTCATGAAGGAGCTGTTCCGTCTCGAGGTGCCCGAGATCGAGCAGGGTCTGCTGGAAATCAAGTCGTGCGCGCGCGACCCCGGCGTGCGGGCCAAGATCGCGGTGCTGTCGCACGATCGGCGCATCGATCCGATCGGCACCTGCATCGGCGTGCGCGGCTCGCGGGTCAACGCGGTGAGCAACGAGCTCGGCGGCGAGCGCGTCGACATCGTGCTGTGGTCGGACGATCCGGCGCAGTTCGTCATCGGTGCGCTGGCTCCGGCCAACGTGCAGTCGATCGTCGTCGACGAGGAGCGTCACGCGATGGAGGTGGCGGTCGACGAGGAGAACCTGGCGCTGGCCATCGGCCGCTCGGGTCAGAACGTGCGCCTGGCGTCGGAGCTGACCGGCTGGTCGATCAACCTGATGTCGGCCGAAGAGTCGCAGAACCGGCAGAACGCCGAGGTCGAGGCCATGCGCGCGTTGTTCCGCAGCAAGCTCGACGTGGACCAGGAAGTCGCCGACATCCTCATCGAAGAGGGATTTACCAGCCTTGAGGAAGTGGCCTACGTGCCGTTGGCCGAAATGCTGGAGATCGAATCCTTCGACGAGGAGACGGTGCACGAACTGCGCAAGCGCGCGCGCGACGCGCTGCTGACGCAGGAAATCGCGCGCGAGCAAAAACTCGATGAAGTGTCGCAGGACCTCAAGGATCTCGAGGGACTGACGACCGAGGACATCGCCAAGCTGGCCGACGCGGGAATCCATACCCGCGACGATCTGGCCGACCTGGCGGTCGACGAACTGACCGACATCATCGACTGCGACGCCGAGCGCGCCAGCGCGTTGATTCTCAAGGCCCGCGAACACTGGTTCAACGCCTGAGACCGCACGAGCAAGGAATTTCCATGGCACAGACAACCGTCGCGCAACTCGCCACCGAGCTGCACATCTCCGCTTCCCAGTTGCTCGAGCAGCTGGCAGCCGCCAGCGTGCACAAGCGCTCGCCCGACGACCCGATCAGCGAGGTCGACAAGGCCCGGCTGCTCGATCACCTGCGGGTGGCGCACGGAGCGGGCGGCGAGCGCAAGAAGATCACGCTGACGCGCAAACAGACCAGCGAGATCAAGCAGGCCGATGCGACCGGCAAGGCGCGCACGATCCAGGTCGAGGTTCGCAAGAAGCGGGTGTTCGTCAAGCGCGACGAGTTTCCGGCCGAAGCGCCTTCGGCCCCGGTCGTCAGCGAGGACGAACTGCGCCGGCGCGAGGAAGAGGCCAAGCGCCAGTCCGAGCTGCTGGCGCGCCAGGCCGAGGAACTGGCGCAGCGTCAACGCGCCGAACAGGAGGCGGCCGAGGCGGCGCGCCTGCGCGCCGAGCTCGAGCGCAACGAGCGCGAGCGCCGCGAGCAGGAGCGCAGGGCGCAGGAAGCGCAGGCCTCCGAGCAAGCTGCGCGCGATGCCGCGGCGGCGGGCGCGGCGCCGGCGGACGGCGGCGCG